>DATLSW010000091.1:0-25904 GCA_035533955.1 Ktedonobacteraceae bacterium
CGAGAAACGCGCCATGCGGAAGCGATCAAGCGGCACGGGTGGCCGCTCCTGGCAAATCATGCTGCCGACGATCTCACCCAACAGCAGACCGAACTTAAAACCATGCCCGGTCAGGCCAGTGGCGAAAACGATACGCGGGTCGTCCGGCACGTAATCGAGAATGAAGCTCTCGTCGGATGTGACATCGTACATGCAGGCATCGACTTTCACCAGTTTCGTCTGTCGCAGCGCGGGCAGTCGCGCTTGCAGGCGGCTGACAACATCGCGAATCACGCGCTGATCCGGCGGCTGGCGCTCGTCTGGATCGACAGACACACCGAAGGCATGAGACGCGGCCTTGAACCAGTACGGGCCGTAACTGGCAGATTGGCGGCTGTGGTGCATAGGAAAACCGTAGAGATCGTCGCTGATGAAGGCCGGAAAACTGCCAATACTGTAGGCGGGCGGCGGCAAACCATCAAAATAGAGCAGATATTGGCGCGTCATGCGCACAGGGAGGCGCAAATTTGCCAGCAGACGATGCACCCAGGGGCCGGTTGCCAGAGCGACGCGATCTGCCTCGACCTCTTCTCCGTCGCCGGTCAACAGTTGAATAGGGCGCGCCTGGCTCTCGTGATTGAGCCGCGTAACCCGGCAATGCTCGTAGATCTGTCCTCCCATGTCGAGAACGACACGCTTGAGGGCTTGCAAGCAGGCCGAGGCATATAAGATGCCACCGCCGGGGCTGTATGTAATAAGATCGCCATCGTCGAAGATGAACTGGGGAAAACGCTTGCGGCATTCTTGCGGCGTAAGATGTAAAATAGGCATTCCTAGCTCGCGCAGCGTGTAGAAACTCGACCGGACATAATCGTCGTTTGGGCGGCCTAAAACCAGCACGCCGGTTTCCGTGTAGAGCGTGCGATTGCACAATTCCTGTAAATCCTGCCAGTGGCGCAGGCTGAGCCGCACCAGCGCGGAGTAAAAGGCATCATCCCCGTACTCATAACGCAGGAGCCGCGACACGCCATGGGAAGTGGAGCGGAGATGATCCACGCTCTCCTGTTCAAGGACGATGACCTGGCGCGCCCCCTGCGCCAGCAAGGCATACGCTGTCGAAAGCCCAACAATACCTGCTCCTACGATAACGATTCTTTGCTGACGCACGTTTCTTACCTCCAAATATTTCTTATGGTGAATCCGAGTATAGCAGAGAAAACGTCGAAAGTCAACTAAAAAAGGTATATTACATATCTTTAGTAGAGTAACTATATTTACGATATTTTGTGATAACAGTGTAATCGCGGCGTCGTTGCACAGGAAGCCTCGTATTGACCTTACCGTCTGACAAAGTAATGTGCAATGATCAACAAGGATGGGACAGAGAGTTGTCCAGGATGTTGCCGCTTGTTGTAAAATATCATCACAGAGAGCTTTTAAGAGTAAGGTTATGCTATTGCAATCATCAATACACATTGCGCCAACTGCATTGCTACGAGGAATGCCGCGCTTGCCTGCATCGAAATACTACACGCTGCGCTATGTGCTGGCGGCGGCGCTGGCAGACGGGATCAGCACGGTCTCCTACCCGGCGGACAGCGACGACAGCGAGGCGTTATACCGCGGCTGTCGCGCGCTCGGCGCGAAGTTGCGCTGGGAGGATCAGACGCGGCGCGTCCTGCGCGTGCGCGGCGCGGGACGCCCACAGCGCGCGGAGCCGATCACAATCAATGTTGGCAATGCCGGAGCCGTGCTGCGTCTGCTATTGGGATTGGGCGCGCTCTTGCAAGACGTGACGTTCGTGACCGATTACCCGCAATCGCTGGGCAAGCGGCCCAACCGCGAACTGCTCAACACGCTGACGCTGCTGGGGGCAACGTGCGCGGGCAGCGGGCCAGATGGTTGCCTGCCGATCACGATACGCGGCAGTAAACTGCACGGTGGGCAGGTCACTATTTCCGGCGCGCGCAGCTCGCAATTTCTGAGTTCGCTGCTCTTCCTGGGGCCGTTGATTGGCGAGCCGTTGGAGATCAGCGTTGTCGATGACTTGAAATCACAAATGTTCGTCCAGATGACACTCAATGTCTTACAAGAAGCGGGCGTTCAGGTAGAACATGACGCGACGCTGCGTCATTTCATTACCACCGCGCAACATTATCAGCCGCGCGACTATGTCATCCCCGGCGATTACCCAGCAGCGGCGGCCTGGTTAGCGGCCTGCGCCGTCATGACTGACGCGGCCAGCTCACTGCGTCTGGAGCGGCTGCGCCCTGGCGAGGCGATTGGCGACGCGCTAGTACAGGCGCTGCTGGCAATGGGCGCGGACATCACCCGCGAGGGGGAGACGCTGATCGCGCGCGGTGGGAGGCGGCTGCGCGGCATCAAAATGAACGGAGACAGCGCCATCGACGGTATCCCGGCGCTGGTCGCGGCGGCGTGCTTTGCCGAAGGCGAGAGCGTCTTTTACAACATTGAGACGCTTCACTACAAAGAGTCAGATCGCATCGATGATCTGTGCGCCGAGTTACGTAAGGCAGGCTGCACAGTGACGCCCCAGCGCGACGCGATCATCGTCCAGGGGCAACCGGGCGGTGTCGAGGGCGGCGGCAACGTTGCTGGACACGCAGATCATCGCCTGCTGATGGCTCTCGCTATTGTGGCGCTGCGTAGCCGCCAGGGATTGACCATTCATGGGACGGAACACGCGGCGAAAAGCTATCCTCATTTTTTTGACGACTTGCGCGACCTGGGCGCGGCGGTCTCCATCCTTTAGAGAATTGCCGTAGGGGCGTGGGCTTGCCCCGCCCGCTGCCGGATCGTGGAGTTCACGCGGACGGGGCAAGCCCACGCCCCTACGGATTCCCCGCGCAGGTAGCCCATTTGGAACCCTGATTACTATCTTCTGAGTTGTCCGTTACAAAAAGTGAAATAAACGGATGCTACAACAATCCTTTACCAACACGATGAGAAAACAGGCCAGAGGGGAAGCTGGTCAGCTTTTTGGGAAATGGAATAAGGAACGTTATGATGAAATGCCAGTATTGCGGAATGCCGCTTTCACCTGTAAATACACCTGCGGCCTGTCCACGCTGCTATACGCCCTTGACCGCCAACGCCAGAGGGCAGGATGTGGCACAAATGCCTTTCTCGTCCGCCGCTGCTGTGCAAACGCAGATGCCATTTCCGCCGCCATCACCATCAACATACCAGTGGGAGCGGGTATCCAATCCCACGCCCGCGCCTATTGCGACGCCGCCGTTTATGCCCGGGCCTCTGTTGCAGCCAGGCATGATGCAAAGTCGGGAGCAATCCAGCCCCATTCCACTACCGTCAGAAAGCCAGAATACGCGGCGCAATATCCGGGCGATCAAAGCGCGTGATTCCTCAACCGGTTTCCTGGGATTTGTGATCGCGGGACTGTGTGTCGTCACTGGAGGGTTATTGCTCATTTTCGTCTATTTTACGGGTCTGTCGCTGCCACAGTCGAACTCGCTGAGCATGAACGCGATCACGCCTGTCGCGACACAGGCCATAATACCATCATCCACAACAGCAGCGGCCACGCCCACGGTCGCACTCTCACCGACGCAAAGTGCGACATTTCCTGGTGAGCAATATATCGGCAATCCTCAAATGGCAAGCTCCATCAACACAACCTCAGCCCAACCTTTACAGACATCCACCAGCTTCGCAGTCGGTCAGAAAATCTTCGTGACTTTCGATATTCATCCGAGTGGGAAAAGCGGCGCGGTCTGTCTCGCGTGGTACTTGAACAACCACCCGGTTAACCAGTTCGCCTTTCCTGTCTCCGCGAGCGCGGGCGCGGGCTATTCCTATGACATCTATGGCGCGACCGGATCAGCTTACGTGCAAATTTCGTGGGCCAGCACGACGGCATGTAGTGACGCGCTGCTTGCGCAGCAGGTGAGCTTTACCGTCACACACTGACGAATTATGAAAAAAGAAGCTCCTCCATCTTTCTGGAGGAAAACCCCGTAGGGGTTTGTGAAAAAATCACATCTTGGCAAGGCTCAAAAACCATGTTATTCTAACATACATATAGTCAGGTTGCTTGTTGTTGTTGTAAGCTGCACACTTTAGGAAGGAAAGAAGGAATAACAAATGGTTTGTCAAGCTTGCGGAAGACCACTTCCAGCAGGAGCGCAGGTCTGCCCGAACTGCGGAACGCCCGCCCCATTTAATATGCCCGGTTCAGGCATAGAGCCAACAGTTCTCGCTAACCCGCCCGGAGGAAGCGGGATGCCCCCCACTGCTTATGGCTCTGCGCCGCAAAACTACGAGTCTGCGCCGCCGCCGCCTGATCCCTATGGACAGTCCGTGCCAAATCAGTACGGCACGCCGCTGCCACCCGCGCCGAATCAGTATGGCGCGCCGCCCCCATCAGGGCCATATCCGCCCTATGGCGGACCGCAGCCCGGCGGGTACGGCGTGCCGCCGCAGCAGCCGAAAAAAAAGAGCAGGGTTGGCATGATCATCGGCATCGTTGTAGGCGTTGTAGTACTCCTGTGCATCGTGGTATCCGTTGTCGTATACGAAGTGGGAAAGAACGCTGCCAATAACATCGTCACCACAGTAGAAGCCACCGAGACGGCTAACGCTCAGACCCCCACGGTAACAGGCAATACCGCTACGGCCGCGCCGACCAGCGCGCCGACCACCGCGCCGGCAGGCGCGCCATCCGGCCTTCCGGTTGACACCACCGCCGCGACGATCATCACCAACATCAAGTCGGCAAGCGCGATCGACAGCAACTATAAGCCAACGAACGTGACGAGTACGTTTCAGACCAACAAAACGCTCTATGTGACGTATGATCTGAAGATGAACGGCTCAACCGGCTACGTCGAGATCAAGTGGTACGCGGACGGACAGGTGGGCGCGACGAAAATCTTCAACGCGAACAGTCTCGATTACACCAATGGAGAGTTCTCCATCACGTACACGGTGGCTACGCAACAGGCCGCCGCGGAGTTGTATTGGTGTAAACAGGCCGATTGCAGCGACGAAGCCCTGGCCGGCTATGTAAACTTCACCGTCAGCAGTTCGAGCTATCACGTCGGCAGTCAAGCGCCGCTGACCTTCTCAATGGCTATCTGGCGCAGAGACTAGGCTAATCGAGCCGATAAATCGGCCTCTACGGTGTTACGGGCGCGACACGGCTGAGCAGGGTCGCGAGATGGCGGCGCTGCTCGGCGGTAAGCGACTGGAGAGGCGAGCGCGGAAGACCACCATAGCCAGCCGTCATCTCCAGCCCGGCTTTGAGGCCGGGAACGTTGTAGATCGTGGTGATGGCAGCGTTCGCTGGGACGAGGCGCGCCTGCAACAGGCGCGCTTCTTCCAGTTGTCCCGCAGCGAACAGTTCCTGCACGCGGCAGACTTCACGCGGGAAAATATTGGCGAGCGCGGCGACCGCGCCCAGCGCGCCGACGGCGAGCGCGGGCAAGAGATATCCCGCACTGCCCGCGAAGACGCTGAAACGCCCCGGCTTGTAGACAGCGTGATCTCCACTCGTCGTCGCGACGATCTCGGCCAGCTTCGCCATATTGCCCGAGCTGTCTTTGACGCCGATAATGTTGGGATGCGCGGCGAGCGCACAGACAACAGCCGGGTCCAGGTCGATGCCAGCGGCGTTGGCCGGCATGTTATAGATCACAACCGGCAAAGGGCTACCATCAGCAACCGCGCCATAATGATCAATCAGCGCCTGGGCATTCATGGCGCTCTTGTAGTAGAACGGCGGCAGGATCAGCGCGACATCCGCGCCATTGCGCGCCGCCTGCTCGCAGTTGCGCAGCGTGGCGCGCGTCGATTGCTCGGCGCAGCCCGCGATGAGCTGGGCTTTGGGGCCAGCCGCCTGCCGCGCCGCCGCGATGACCTGCCCGCGCTCCTCGCCGGAGAGATGCACGGCCTCGCCGTTCGAGCCCATCAGCACGTAGCCCGCGATGCCAGTCCCGGCCAGGCTGTTGATGTGACGCTGCAACGTGTCGATATCCAGGTCTTCACGTTCGTCAAAAAATGTTGGCAGCGGAGGATAAATGCCGCGTAGAGTGATCATAGCTTATCTCGTCCCTTTGCATGATATATTGGCTGATTGTTGCAGAAATTATACAACATTGTCGCCTGTCTTTTGAGAATCTATCTACCCAGGAAAGCCAGAAGGCGTCAAGTCGATGAAATGGTGATACAATAGAGCCATCCCATATTTTTTGATAGAAAGTGATGGATTGTGATATATGGCAGATGTGCGACCACTGCGCGGCATACGCTATAACCAGGAGATCGTGAGTGATCTCGCGCGGGTGATTACGCCGCCGTTCGATGTGATTTCCCCGGAAGCTCAGGAACGCTATTACGCGCGCGATCCCTACAATGTGATTCGCCTGGAGTTGGGACGCGAGTTCGCGAGCGATACGACGCTTGATAACCGCTACACGCGCTCAGCCGCGGCGTTCGCGGAGTGGCGCGGCCAGGGTATAATGCGGCAAGACGCGACGCCGAGCTACTACCTGTACCAGCAGCGCTTTACGCACAGCGATAAAAGCTACACGCGCACCAGCCTGCTCGGCCGCGTGCGATTGGAACCGTGGAGCGCGCGCGTGATCCTGCCGCACGAGCATACGATGGCGAAGCTCAAGGATGATCGCCTGTCGCTGATGAGAGCCTGCTCGGCTAATTTCAGCCCGCTCATGTGCATGTACGACGACCCGCAGGGGCGGATGCGCCGCCTGCTGATGTCCTATGCCGAGAATGCCGCGCTGCAAGTCACCGATGAAACGGGTGAAGAACACCGTTTGCAGCCAATTACCGACTCCCAGCAGATCAAACTGATCCAGGATTTCTTTGCCGAGCGGCAATTATATATCGCAGACGGCCATCACCGTTACGAAACGGCGCTGAACTATCGCCGCGAGGTCGAGGAGCGGCGGCGCGGACTCGATCCCGACGATGCTGCGAATTTCGTGATGATGGCCTTGATCGATGTCGATGATCCTGGCTTCCTGGTTCTGCCAACGCATCGCCTGCTCATTAACTTGAGTAATGAGATGCTGGCGAGACTGAACGCGACGCAGCTTTCACGTTACTTTAATGTGCAAGAACTGGCAAACACGGTCGGCAGCGAAGAACTGGCGCGGTTGCTGGATCGCTCCGGCAAAGAGCAGCCGTCGTTCGCAATCAGCACGCCCGATCACAGCCTGCTGCTGGCGATCAACGAGCAGGGACGCGCGCGCATGGCGCAGAGCGGCCATTCTGAGGCGTGGAATACGCTCGACGTGGCGATTGCGCAGATGCTGATACTGGAAGATTTGCTCGGCATCAGCCAGCAGGAAATGACGGCGGGGCGGTATGTGCGCTTCACGAGCGAGGCGAACATAGCCCTGCAAGCGGTACGCGAAGGCAAGGCGCAGGCGGCGCTGCTGCTCAACACAACACCCCTGCGCCAGATCTGTGACGTGGCGCTGGCGGATGATCGGATGCCGCAAAAATCGACCTATTACTATCCCAAATTGGGTACGGGGTTGGTCATTAACCCCTTGTGGTGAAGGTGGGCGCAATGATGAAGACTCCCAACCACGATCGGGAATGTCATTCTGAGTGAAGCGAAGAATCGCTACGTGGCGAGTGAGATTCTTCGCTCCGCTCAGAATGACAGGCCAATACCGATCGGGAATGTCATTCTGAGTGAAGCGAAGAATCGCTACATGGCGAGTGAGATTCTTCGCTCCGCTCAGAATGACAGGCCAATACCGATCGGGTTCGTCAATCTTCATTATAGCGCCGCCACATGATCGGGATAGGGCGTCTAGTCCTCTGGCAGCAGGTTCAGCGGGCCAAACCGCCCTGACTCCAGCGCCTCGGCCAGCAGACGAATCGGCCCCTGCTCAATGGAATAACGCATCATGGCGCGCACGAAGGATTGTTCCGTTACCGGAGCAGGCGACTGCAAGACCGAGGCGACCGCCTGCGACAGTTGGGCGTCCTTCGCTCGTCCGTTTAACGCGAAGAGCGCGGCCTGTCGCAGCAGACGCGAGATATAGAGAGCCTGCCACTCGCGATCTATCAGGACTTCGATGGCTTCGGTGACGATTTCTTCGAGGTCGGAGCGGCTTTGCTGGATTTTCTGAAGGCTGCGCCTGCGCCGCGCGGGAGGCACGGGCGGCTGTTTTGCCCAGAACAACTCAATGAAAGGATGAAGCCGCTCAATTGGCTCGAACATCCACGAGACGAATTCTGTGAGATCATAGAGCGCGTTGCCACGCTCCGCCAGATCTATGACGTCAGGCGTCGGGTCGAGCGGATCGAGCTGTAGTGCATGGGTAGAGGCGCGTTTTTTGGGTTTTGCTTCCTGCTCGCCCTCAATCAAGGGGCGCCAGACGATATAGGAGACGGGTAAACGGTGGCGCGTGTGCTTATTGACGGCACGCGCCACGGAAATGAACGCGCGCGCGTACTCCAATGAGACTTGAAAGCTGCCGACGCCTTTTTGCGCGGTCTCCTGGGCCAGCTCATCCCATTCTTGCGGTTCAACCTCGTCCGCCGAAAAGCACTCTTTTATGCCCCACGCGTCCTGATAGAGCAGATTGACGCCTTTGATGCGACCATCGGGGCGCAGCCACGAGAGGATCAGCATCTGCGACCCTTCACCGTCAACATAGCTCATATAGGCGCTGTGGAAGGCCAATGACTGCTGAAACGCGCCGGACAAAGCAGCCTCGGCAGAGCCGGGAGCCGACTGCATGGTTAACCTGCCGAGAGCCACGCGGGCTTGCTGCTTGATCTCGCGGTTTGAGGTGTGCGACACCAGGTAGTTCAGCGCCGGTATCGACTGCGGAGCGGCCAGCGACCCTAACTGCTCAAGCGCGGTGATGGCGGCTGCGATCACTTTGCTATTCTGGCTTTCCAGTAGAGGAATGAGCATATTGGCCGCGCGCGGGTCGTAGCTGCTGCCCAACCACTCGACAAAGCTGAGGCGTTTTTCGAGCGGCATCGTCAAGACATCCTCCAGCACGGCTTCCACGCCCAACTCGCTCTGCCCCATCATTTCGAGCAGGCGCAGTTGCATCTGCTGCATGGCAGCTTCCGGATCGTTCAAATAATCGAGCATGCCATCGTCGGCCATCTCGGAGTTCAGGTCTTTCAAAATAGGGGCTAACGAGAGCTTGGCGAGATCGGCCACAGTCGGATCGGCCACGATATCTTCAATCTCGTCCAGGTCAAAGTTGGTCGCCAGCTCTGAAAGGATCGTCACAGCGGCATTGTGGGCGGAGAGATCATTGGTGCGCAGCAGGTGCAAGACCTTGTCGCGCGCGCCGTTTGTCCATTCTTCATCTAAACGATCCATATAATGAGACATGGCATCTTCTTCTATATTGTCACGGCGACTTATGGCAAGTAAGATGCTATCAATACTATCTTGTGGAGTCCTCTTACGCCCTCTCGGCATCGCGTTCCTCCTCGGTTTCTTCTTCTGCTCTCTGTTTGTGGGATGCGATCGGTATGGGTTGCATTGGAGCGCATTGTATCATGTTCGAGGGAAAACGTCGAGAGGCTAAAAACGCCCTTCGTAGCCATACAAACGACGCGGACGAACGAGCGTGGAGGCGGCGGGCGTTGCCAGCGCCGCTGCGCCTTCGGTCAGCAGCGCGAGGCTAATCAGGAAATCGTCGTGTCCATCGCTCGGATCGACGTAGATGTCCAGCACTTCAGGAGCGGGCAGACGGTAGCGCGCCAGTCGCAGTTGTTGCCAGCATTCGGCGAATATGGCCGACGGAGCCGATTGCTCAGTGTAGAGCTTGAGGCGGCCACTGTTGAGCAGCGCGAGCAACTGGTAAGCCAGGCGCGATTTACTGGAGCGCGTAAAGGTAAAGGGCAGCACGCGCTCGGTGCCGAAGCGAGTCGTGAGCAGGGAAGCGAGGCCAGCGCCCAGGCCGGTGGCGTCGATGACCAGCGCGCGCGCATCCCATTGCTCAACCAGCGCAACGGTCGCGGCGTACTGTTCGAGGTAAGACACGCCCGTCCACCATTGCTGATGCACGACTTCGATAGCCGGCAAGTTCAGCTCATTGTAATAGATACGTCCGATGGTAATCACTGTGCTGTCGCGCTTGTGAGAGCCGGCATTTGCCGCGCCTCCGCTGTACAAAGCGTCCGCGCCAACCTGCGCCGGACGTTCTTCGCCGGCCACGTCCATACCGGCGATATACCAGTCGCCGCCGCGCGGCGCATCCTGCCAGGGATGGCTGCCGCGCAGCAGCATTTGCTGCAATGCATTGAGAAAGTAGCCGGCCCCACTGAGCGGGCGCAGAAAATACTGCGTCTGCACCGCCAGGTGCGCTTCACCGAGACGCGCGATCTCCTGCTCCACAAAAGCGCGATAGGCGGGATTGATGGCCGCTAATGCGCGCCAGTCATACTCGAAGTGACGCTGCTGCCCCGTCTGCCGCTCGATCTCCAGGTTGATGGCGCGCTGGCGCGCGAGCAGCGTCGTATCCGACCAGGCCGTGCCATAGAGTACCGTCGTGGCATTGCTCACTGCCGCCATCGGGCGAAAATCGCGGTCGAACTTCTCAGGCGCAACATCCTGGGCTTCGTCGATCTCCAGCAGCAGATCGGCGGTTGCTCCCACCACATTGCTCTCCAGACCAGCCGAGTAAAACATGACGCGCGGCCCGGCGTGAGCATGAAGCAGAGCGGGATCGCCACTGGGAGCCAGCCCAACGATATAGCCGTGGCTGCTCCAGATACGCTCCCTGGTATAGGGCGTATCAAGCAGGGAGAGCAGGCGCAGGCGGCTATTGATGATCTGCGGCGTGAAGGTGGGAGCGGCTTTCACGATGGTTCCCTGCTGCATACAGCTCAACAGGAACGCTTCGAGGACGGCTGAAAGTTGGTTTTTGCCGCTCTGTCGGGCCATCATGACCGTGATGATACGTCCATGACCGCCAAAAACCGACTCCAGGATAGCCTCGGCGGCCTCACGCTGGTAAGGATAAAGCGGCTTGCCCAAAACCTCCTGAGCAAACCGAACAAGATGCCGTGGAGTGTATTTCATAGATCGAACCCGGTGAGCTGAACAACGGAGAGGAAGCAGTATACGGTGCTGAATACAGGTCGTTTGCTCACAAGTATAGCACAATTTTGCCGAAAATGATAGAGGAACGCGCGATCACTCTGACCAATCTCAACGCCGACAGGCACTGGACACGGCGCGGGGGCGACGTGAAACTATCGCGGGTGAATCATACGTGAAAAAAGTAGAGGGGCTGACGAGATTGCGTCTATCAAGAACATGGGAACTATCGCGTTTGTATGGTGGATCTTGATCTGGGTGTTTCGTCGGAAGAGACTTATGAATAACGAACGACAACTACAAAGCAAAATGACCCGGGCCGTATCGGCACAGACGGTGCTGACGCTCGTCGCTGTCGCCGCGGCACATGACCAGGGTACTGATGAACATGCCCATCGCATGATGCACTATGCCGGGGCAACGGCTCGCGAACTGGCATGTGCGGACGAAGATGTGAATATGCTACAGTTGGCGGCGCTACTGCATGACATCGGCAAGATCGGCGTGCCGAACGCGATCTTGCACAAGCCGGGACCGCTGAATGACGAGGAATGGAAGCTGATGCGCCTGCATCCGCAAATCGGAGGACAGATATTAGAGCAGATGGGCGGCATATTCAGCGCCCTGGCGCCTATCGTGGTCGCCCATCACGAGCGCTGGGACGGCAAAGGCTATCCTCTCAACCTGGCCGGAGAGCAAATCCCGCTCGCGTCGCGCATCCTGGCGGTCGTAGACTCGTATGATGCCATGATCTCGCGCCGTCCCTACCGCGATCCGATGAGCAAAGAGCAGGCCGAGCAGGAACTACTGTGCTGCTCCGGTTCGCAGTTCGACCCACGCATTGTCGCGGCGTTTCTGCGCGTGTTGAGCAGGCATGTGGAGAATAAAAGCGCAGAAGGTGCGCGACTTGCTTTCGCGTAACATTAATGGCGTTTAGAGTGTGTAACTATGGCATTAAAAACTCAGCAATAAATTGCTGAGTTTTTAATGCCATAGTTACACACTCTAAATTCTCAGGCGTAATCGCGCAGGAGATGCACCTGGATAGGCTGGCGCAAAGTGCGCAGAGCCTTCACCTCAATCTGGCGAATACGCTCGCGAGTTAGCTTGAAATGGGCGCTCAGCTCTTCGAGGGTATGGCAGTAGCCATCATGCAGGCCATAGCGCCATTCGATGACCTGGCGCTCGCGCTGGTTGAGGACGTCCATTGCGCTGGCGATTTGATCGCGCAGCACCTGGTGCGTGACCACGTCAACAGGAGCGGCAACGCTGGTATCCTCCAGCGAGTCGGCCAGGTGATACTGCTCCTCGTCGATGAGGGGCGCGTCCAGTGAGATGGGTGTCTCGGCCATACTTTGCAATTCAACGACGCGCTCTTTCGTCAAATTCGCGGCACGAGCGATCTCTTCAGGCAGGGGATCGCGACCCAATTCCTGGTACAGGTGTCGCGAGATACGTTTGAGCTTATAGATAAGCTCGACGACATGTACAGGGATATGGATAGCGCGGGTATGCTCAGCCACGGCACGACTGATCGCCTGGCGAATCCACCAGGTCGCGTAGGTGCTGAAACGGAAACCACGCGATGGATCAAATTTCTGCGTAGCGCGAATCAGCCCCAGGTTGCCTTCCTGCACCAGGTCAAGCAACATGACGCCTTTGTTGCTATAGCGTTTGGCGATACTGACCACCAGGCGGAGATTCGCTTCGACCAGGCGCTGCTGTGCCTCAATATCGCCGTGGGTGACACGCCAGGCCAACTGCGATTCCTGCTCGGCAGTCAGGAGCGGATAACGCCCAATCTCGCCTAAATATTGCCTGATGGCGTTATCGACCAGTCCAGTACTGTCATCGTCTACCTCCTCTTCATCTTCAAAGTCCCTCTCCTCGTCGCGATACAGATCATCATCCTCGATATCATATGCTGACCGACGATCCTCATCACAACGCTTCTTCCCGGCCGGGAAGGTTTCCCCAAATGTTCTCTCGATAATGGCTACCATCACTAAAACCTCTCCAATCCACATAACACAACCAGATAATCGGAGAAGCGTGTGCGGGCATCACAATCATATCTTAATGATAGAGGTAGAACCTAACTTTCGCGAGTAGGATCAAATAGAAGCCCTTACACACGTGCCGAAATTATTTCGGACGTTTCCCCCCTCCATTCTGAATCTGTGCAAGATATATGCCAACATATAGGTTTAAGGATATAATTTCTCCCGCAAGGTGAGAGAACGGCTGGCAGTAGCAAGATCGCGCTCAGGCCAGCGCGAGAAATGGAAAAAATTTCAGCTCGCTGTGGAAAAATCCACAACGGCCCAAAATAGGCGCGAGGGGCGTTTATTTGCATGAATCGGCAACAGGGGCCAGCCCTGGCTGCGTAGGGACTCGGTTTATCGCGTCCCATACCGTGTAAGAGCCAGCAACCTCTCTGGGAGAGAGGTCATAATCGCGCCCCATATCGCGTTGGGGTATGACGCAATGAAAGATAAGGCTATGCAGGGAAATAAGAGACGCGCATCACAACATTCTTCCGTCTGGATCGATCCCGCCCTCTCGCTTTATTTTAGCAGGAAGGCAGAGGAGCAAAACCCGAATAGAACCTCATTTCTGGAACATCCACTGCACCATCCTGCTCAAACAGCGCCATCTTTGCCCGCGCACGCGCCGCAAAAGCAGCCCGGCGCGGATAACGCGCGCCGTCGCAATCCCACGACGCCAGTCCCGCCGCGCGCCTCCGCGCAACCGCCAGGCAATATCACTGTGCGCCCGCGCTACTCGCGCGGCTACACTTATCCCGCGCCTGCAAGCGATATCACGCGTATGCCGACGCTGCCGCCGCCAACGATGTGGGAATACGAGTCGCCGGATTTCCAGGCGGGCAGCAGCCTATCGGCGCTTTCGCTCGTTGTCGATGCGCCCACCATTCCCGACGCGCCAGTCAAACGCGCACAGCGCGCAGTGGAGATTGCTGAACACGATACACTACCGCCGCCTCCAACGCAGAGGCGCGAACTGACCATCGACGAAATACAAACGATCCCGCCCGCGCCCGCGCGGCGCGCGGAACTGGCTATCGAGGAAATCGATATCATTCCATCGCCCAAACCGCGGCAGCATGTCGTTACCATCGACGAGATCGACACGTTCCCGGAACGTACAGGGCAAGGCACTGTCTATGGCGCGTCCGACACGGCGTCTTCGCGGGCTGGAAATCTCCCTGGCAGCGCGCTCATGTCTATTCCCAGCGTCATCCCTCTTTCACCGACCCTCGCGCCAACCACCTCTATGCAGGCCGACGCTTCGTCGTCCTGGACGGCGGGAGGAGCAGCGCAATCCCGCTATGCGCAGCGCATCGCGGAACGCAAGGGCGGCAAAGGAATTGTCTGGTACGGCAGCCAGGACGCATCGACAATGACACGCGGTCGTTCTCCATTTCGCCACCCGGCGGATCGCTTGCGCTGGTGGCTGCTGCGTCCAGGACATATAGAATTCGCATTGTGGATCGGCGGAACGATTCTGCTGATGGTGGTAACGGCCGCGCTGCTGCTGGCAACGACCGTCAGCCTGTTCTGGTCATCTCCCCACCTGGCGACGACACAGGCGAGCAGTGCAAGCACAGCAGCGATCAGCAGTTCGCCCGCTGGGAATACTACAACCAGAACACTCATCTTGAATGAAAGCGGCCCGTTAGTCGTCGGCCAGGCGCTGCACCTGCGCGGTCAAGGCTTCACGCCGCGAGCGACCATCAGGCTGACGCACGATCAGGGCCAACCGTGCCAACCGGGTTCAGTGCAGGCTGATACGCGCGGGACATTCAGTGTCACGCTCGACGACTCAACCTGGACGACAGGGGCGCACCGCGTCACAGCGCAAGACGCCGTGTCCGGGCGTGCGGCGGCGCTGACGATCACGCTCGCGCCTGACCCAATCGGCAAAAATACTGCCGCGACCCCGACCCCGGCGGCCACCACGACCACGCCTGTCGGCGGCGTCCAGTCCACGCCGGTAAATGCTGGTCCGACTGCTACGCCCACGCCGCGACCGACCGCGACCAGCACGCCATCTCCTACGCCAACGCCGGGCATTACGCCAACCGTCTCGCCTACTTCCGGCACAACGCCCTCCACCGGAACGCCCGGCACAAACAACCCGACCAGCATGTCGCTCGACATGGCCGCTCAGAGCGCACCTATCCGCGGCTCGTGGCTCTGGCTGCTCATTGCGCTCGGATGCAGTGCCGCGCTGCTTATGCTGGGCGTAGTGGGAGCGATGCGGAGAAGAGATCGGGTGTAAGAACTTCAGCCAATGAGCGAGCAGGAGCCGGGATGACCATCGCGGCTCCTGCTCGCTCATTGGCTAAATGCACCGCTTAGCAGTAGTATTCGATCAGCGTGTTGTTATCAGCATGACCCACGGCCCAGACATCTGTGGCTGAGGTTGCCGCTGCACTCTCAAGTTGGGTGCTAAACGAACCTGGGCTGGGGCTCTTCACGACGCTCCATTGTGTGCCGTTCCACTGCTCGGTGAGCGGCTTGTCAAAAACTTTGCTGTTGCCATTGCTACCTACGGCCCAGACATCTCTGGCTGAGACCGCCACTACTCCCCACAGGGCGGGATGCATCCCAACGTTGGCGCTCGTGACGACCTGCCAGCGCGTGCCGTTCCAGTGTTCAACTAAGGTCTGCTGGGAAGAGTTGCTTTTCGTATAGTAGCCTGTTGCCCAGACATTACTGGTTGAGACGTCCGCCACAGCGGTAAGGACGCCGCCTGAGCCAGGGTTGGGGCTTTTCGCCACGCTCCAGCGCGTGCCGTTCCAGTGTTCGATCAGCGTCTGGCTCATCGTGTTACTGGCTCCCACGGCCCAGACATTAGTGGCTGAGACCGCCGCCACACCGGAAAGGACATCGTTTGAGCCAGGGCTGGGGCTTTTCACGACGCTCCAGCGCGTGCCGTTCCAGTGTTCGATCAGCGTCTGTTCGGAAGTGTTGCTGGCGGAAAATCCCACGGCCCAGATATTTCTGACTGAGACCGCCGTCACACTGAACAGTTCGTTGTCAACTGAGGCAGGACTGGGGCTTTTCACGACACTCCATTGCATGCCGTTCCACTGCTCGATCAGCGTCTGCGTAGCTCCACTGGGGTTAGCGTCGTATCCGACGGCCCAGACATCGGTGACCGAGACCGCGGTAACTGCATACAGGGTGTTGTAGATCGAGCTGGGGTTGGGACTCGTCACGATCTGCCATTGCGAGCCATTCCAGTGTTCGATCAGTGTCTGGCCGCTGCTACTCTGGCTGCCAGAGCTGCCCACGGCCCAGGCATCAGTGGCTGAGACCGCTGCCACGCCGCTCAGGCCATTGCTCACGTTCGGAACATTCGGGCTGGAAACGACGCTCCACATTCCACAGGTATTGGAACTGAACTGATTCTGGAAACCTTTCTCGCTCAATGCAGCAGCCATTGCCCCCCTCGTCGTGAGTGAGAGAGCGCCGAGTAGCACAGCACCCACGCACAACAGCAGGGAAACCCTGAAAAAACGCTTCATCATATGTCCTCCTGACTTCATCGTCAATTCGTCACCATTCAGCAGGGTTCTAAGAGTGACAGACTCTTTTGTTACACCTTCGCCTCAGGCAATGGAGAAAGAATACTAAATTGATGTATTCAGCAGCATCTTATCGCCATAGATGAGAATGAACTATGCACTACCAGACAATCACATTGTGAGCGAGTTCACAAAAGAAAATCTCTCCGCGGACATTTGCCGCTTAGCTCCAACCGGTGTATAATCTGTACGGCAAATGTGAAGGGTTTCATTCCCTCAAAGCTGGCTTTTACGACATGATCAAAGGATTATGCTTGCATGTTAACGCTACCACTGGTACTATTTATTGTCATGTGCGAGATCGCGGTCGGCGCGTTCACCGTTATGTTTGCTCTGGACTGGCGCAATCTGGTCAAACGCAACTTTCTCGTGCTGTACGGGATTATTTACGTCGCCTTCGCGGCGCTGACCTACCTGTTTCAGCAAAGCTTCTCGACGCCGTCGCTATTGAATACATTCGTGCCGCTTGATAAGGCGTGGACGGGCTACGAGACGCTGCCGATGTTGCTTTTCGTGCTGTTCATGCTGCCCTACAACCTCTTCCTCTGGCTGGATAAAAACGCGGGCGTTGACGGCAAAGAGCGAGCGGCTGCCCTGTCACAGAAAGGCGGGGATGATGAAGACGCGACGCCCACGACGCCCGCGCGTTCCGGGCCATCGGCGGTACGCATCCTGCGCCTGTTATCCGGCTCGCTAGCGACGCTGGCGGGATTAGCGACGATCTTCGTCCTCGCCATGATCTTTCGACCGTTGGAGTCCGCTAACCTGGGCGGCGCGTTCACCGTCGCCAGCTTCTTCGCGGCTGCTCTGGCGCTCGGCGGCGTCATGACTGCCATGTGGCTCGGCCACTGGTACCTCGTCACGCCCGCGCTCTCGGAGAAGCCGCTGCAACTGGCAACGACGCTTGTGCTGATCGGCGTCTTCGCCGAGCTGCTGCTGGCCCTCGCCGCAGGTCCCATCACCACGCCCGCGAGCCAGCCATCAACCGCGTCGTCAACCACGCACACCACTGTCGTTGCGCCCGCGAGTACACCCGCGCCAAACAGCACAGTCACGGTGAAGCCTGCTGGCGCGCCGGTAATTACGCCACTGGGGACGAACGCCATCGGATGGCTGCGTATCCTGGTCAGCTTCGTCATACCCATCGCGCTGGGCGCGCTGGCGTGGAAGCTCGTGCGTGACCGCTCATTCCAGTCGGCGACGGGCATGTTATACCTGATCGTCGTTTGTGTAATCGCCGGGGAAGTTATCGCGCGCGGCTTGTTGTTGATTGGGCTGGCTTAACGAGCGACAAAAACGGTTTCAGGGCAAGCGCGCGCTTGCCCTGAAACCGTTTTTGTCGCTCTTACCCCTTATTGCGCGGCTCGCCGCGCTTTCTCCATATCTTTCAGTTCGCGGCGCAGAATTTTGCCGGAGGCGACTTTCGGGATGGCGTCGATGAACTCGATGGTGTGAATCTTTTTGTAGCCTGCCAGCTTGCCGTTGGCGAAAGTCAGAATGTCGTCGGGCGTCACGTCGAAGCCCTTGCGAATGACGACAAAGCCTTTGGGCAGCTCGCCCGCTTCGGGATCGGGTATGCCGATGACGGCGGAGTCCATCACAGCGGGATGCTCCATGAGCAGCGATTCAAGTTCGGCGGGAGCAATGCCGAAGCCTTTGTACTTGATCATCTCCTTTTTGCGGTCAACGATGTAAGTATAGCCGTCGGCATCGACATGGCCGATATCGCCGGTGTAGAGCCAGCCGTCGCGCAGGGCGCGCGCCGTCTCTTCGGGCGCTTTCAGGTAGCCGATCATCACCTGCGGGCCGCGCACGCAGATTTCGCCGTCCTCGCCGGCGGGCAGTTCGCGCTCGCCCGTCTCGATATCGACGATCTTCTGTTCGGTATTATGCACAGGCATTCCCACGCTGTCGAGGCGCACGAGAGCCGGATCGCGCGGCTGCGCGTGCGTCAGGGGCGAGGCTTCGGTCATGCCGTAGCCCTGCACCACGCGGACGCCGGTCTTTTCCTCGACTTTGCGAGCAGGATCAAGCGGCAAGGGGGCAGCGCCGGAGAAAATGTACTTGACGGTTTTGAGCTTGCTCACCGGGAAAGGCGCGTTCGCCAGAGCCAGCACGATGGGCGGAACGGCGAAGATATACGTGACGCCGTGCTTCTCGCACAGCTCGAGCGATTGCATAAAATCGAAACGCTCCATCATAACCTGCGTGCCGCCGCAGGCCAGGAAGCTGCCAGTCAGCATAACGCCGTAGATGTGATAGAAGGGCAGGAAGAGCAGGGCCACATCCGTGAAGTCCGTGCCGAGGGCCGTGGTGAACTGGAGATTGTTGACGACCAGGTTGCGATGAGTCAGCATCGTGCCTTTGGGAAAGCCGGTCGTGCCGGATGAATAGGGCAGAGCAAGCAAGTCGTCGCCGCTGATCGCGACGTGCGGCGGCTGCTTGAAAGATGATGAACGCATAAGCCGGGCGAAAGGAACGGCAGATGGTAGCCCTTCCGGCACATCGGCTCCGGTGACGATGATGTGCTGGAGCGCGGGAAAGTTTGTCTGCGCCATAACGATACGCAGCATGGGCAAGAGTTCACGCTGGATCAGGATGCCCTTCGCCTCGGAGTTCTCAAGCTGGTAAGTGATTTCGCGTTCTTTGTAGGCGGGGTTCATCGGGCTGACGACGACGCCGATAGAGGCTGCCGCGATGAAGGTGACGATATATTCCGGGCGGTTCGTGGTAAACAGGCAGAGGCAGTCGCCTTTTCTGAAGCCCAGGTTGTAGAGGCCGTTGGCGATACAGTTAACCATCGACACGACTTCACGATAGGTCAGGTTCAGGTCGTGGTAGATGATCGCGGGACGGTCGGGATTGCGCGCGGCGGCGGCGCGCAACAGATGATCGTAGGGAACGTCGGGGAAATCAACCGGCGGGCGAAAAAGTTCGGGAGCCACCATTTTCTCGGACATACACAAGGTTCCTTTCTGGCTCGACAGCGAGCATGGCAACAAAATAGCTCTGCGCGTGCATGATGATGCAGGCGCAAGGGACAGACTGAAAGCGCAAGGGTTTCTACTGTACAGTAGCATAGCGCAGGCGAGAGAAAGTATCAAGTAAATTGTTAAAAGATGATGATTCCTATCGGGATGATTGCACCTGCTCAACATTAGTACGCCAGAGCAACCGGCCATCACTCGCGCGTAAGGCGTAGAGGAACTGGTCCGTCATCACATACATGTCGCTATTGCCTGCTGTGAGTTCGGGAAGGGCATCCTGGGATACTTTATATTGCCAGAGAGCTGTTCCATCAGTTGCGCGCAAAGCAATAACATATCCGTCCGCGGCATGTACACCGTTAGCAGAAGCAGATGGCTGTCTCACCGTCAGATAAACGACAGCATTCATGACAAGAAGTGTACCCACGGCTGTTCCTGGCTGTTGTTGCCACAGGATATCCCCATTATCTGAGCGCAAGGCGTAGACTGTCGAAGCCACCGTTTCTATGTAAAGATGAGAGCCATCTGCGATTACTGTAGAGATATTATCATTAAGCTGCTTCTGCCACAAGAGCGCGCCATGAGCCGTGTTAAGTGCATAAAGCGTGTTATAGACGCTCACGTAGAGCGTATTTTGCACTGGGGCCAAAGCATTGAGATCGGTTCCAGAAAAAGCGTGTTGCCACAAGAGCGCGCCTGTCAGTCCATTGAGTGCATAGACCTTCTGGAGGGTAGAGCCGACATATACAACCGGCTGTGAAACGACGGGCGCATTGAATCCTTCACCGGTATTGGTCGTCTCATAGTGCCAGAGTAGCTTGCCATCACTCGCACGAAGCGCGTACAGAAAGGAAGGTCCCGAACCGCCGGTTACATAGACTACCCTATTGACCACAACCGGAGCATAGAAACTCCCGACTCCTACTGGGTATTGCCAGAGCAGCGCACCATTGCTGGTCCGTATAGCACACAAATTGCCCGCGAATGGATTAGCAGAAACAGCCTGCCTGGAACGACAGGACGTCTCAACGACGTACATAATGCCATCAACCACCGTTGGGACGGTGGAAAGAAACTTGCTGTTGCTATTGACTCTGCGATAGACCCGCAGGAGAGAGCCATTATTGCTGCGAAACGCATAGATATCCCCGTTTTTAACGTAAACAGTTGATTGAGAAAAGACCGGTATACTCGCAACCAGGTATGTTCCCCCTGCCTGTTGTTGTGAAGGAACAAAAGAGGGAATGATTCTGGTCGCTATGCCAATCAGCAAAGCGATAATCAGGATGCCAGCCGCGAGGCCGATCACTCTACGAGATGGGATGAAACACGCAGCATCTCGTTTGGGACGTGGATGAGATTTTTCCTGTTCCTGAACTGGTAAAGTGGATATAATATCTCCTTCCGACAACTGGCGTGCGCTGTTGGATAAGGCAGAAGAAGATTCCTTTTTTGCTTCTCCATCCTTGAATAACTGTTGTACTTCTCGCGCCTGAAGAAGCTTGCGCGGCAAGTCTACAGGTATGTCATCTGCTGACAGACGGGAAATGCGTTCGCGGTCTCGTTTATAGTCAGCATAAATCGCACTACACGCGGGGCATACAGATAGATGCATTTCAAGCTCTGCTTTCTCAGAAGGCGACAGATCATCAGAATGGAGACCGGAAAGCTTTTCCATCCACTCTGCACAAGGTATATCTGATACATTGCTCATTGCATTGCTCCTTCATTCCCATGTTCAACAAACTCGCCTGAGAGGCGTGCATATGCTTCACGGAATTGCCGACGACCACGACTTACATACGTACTCACTCTTTTTTCGTTGATATTCAGCAATTGCGCAATCTCTCTCTGAGAGTAACCCCAATGGTCCTGAAGCAGCAAGCAAATGCGATGTTTAGGTGGAAGTTGAGCAAGCGCCTGCTCAATACATTCTTGTTCAGAGAGTCGTTGCTGAGAATCTGCGGTAGAATACTTTTGATCCCAGGAAGACTCCTCGGCTTCAGTTTGCGGCAATGGAAGAAAAGTGATTCTTTTTTCGTGTCTTAAATAGTCAATGGCGAGATTGGCTGCGATACGGAGCAACCAGGCATCAAAAACTACGTCGTCGTTTGTTGCCGGTAAATGAATCCATGCCCGAACAAACGTTTCTTGAAAAATATCCTTAACAGCTTCTCGATTCCCAATAATGTATACCAGTCGTTCCCAGACATTTTTTTTGTAGGCGTGATATAAAAGTTCGAAAGCCGCAAAGTCTCGCTCTTTAGCTCGTTTTACCGCTTCTCTCAATTGGTTTTGCTCAACGGTCACAAAAGATAGTATCCCATCATCATCAGATTTGGACATACGCTTATTTTCTTTATCCAACTTATTTATCAACAACCCCTTTCAGAAATTCCTCTATCCTCTAAATAATACAACGTTTCAGATACCCAAAACCCTACACAGCCTTCTTGTTCATAACTATATGAGTTTATCGCGCAAAAAAAAAGTCTTAGGGAATCATAGACTTTTGCCCTAAATTATGTTATAACCCTTTTAGGGGGTTTTAGACGAGATAGCTGTGACTTTTTTTCGATCTAGAAGATATCACCAGATATTTTTTAGGAGAAAGCTGTCATATATATCTTTTTATCGCCTCAAGAGATTTCTTAACAGAAGAGGGGTATCTCATGCAGTTTCATCAGTTCTCCAGGAGACATTTTCTGCGTATCTTTTCCTTGATCCTTTTTGGCAGCATTCTATTCAACCTGTACATGCTATTTTATCCGACAGGTATTGCCCAGGCGCGGAATATTGCCGCCTCTGTCTCTCATAGGCAGTTTTACGGTACGGGAAATACCTCCTGCGTTAGTCCTCCAGCTAACTTCGATCCGATCAAGGCTTCAGCAAGCGATCTTGCATATTATGGCCTGCCACAGCCGCCTGAAACCAGTGGGCCAATATTTGATCGCTGGCTGAATGCGGTACAACATTCTAAACATCGTGAATGCCATTTTACTTCTCGACATCTATCCACTCCGTTAAATCCATCAAATGGTATCGAGTACTATGGGACTACTCCTAACTGGTCTGGCTACGTGGTTGGTAATGGAACACAACCGGGTTTTAATTTTGTAGAAGGCGAGTGGAATGTCCCTTGCCCGAACAGCTCGAAAACTTACTGGGCTAGCTCTGCAGCAACGTGGATAGGTATTGGTGGATACAACGATAACAATGGCAATCTTGTACAAGGCGGCACAGAAATCGACGCTTCTGTTCCACCGCCATATGATTTCTATATGTGGTACGAGAACTGGCCCATTGACAATATGGAGATCGCTACTGATAAACCCCTTGCTTGCAAGGATCACATGTATGCTCTGGTTGATTACAATCTTACCTACAATGATGAGAGTTATATTTACGTGAATGATTCAAGCAATGGATACTACATCTCTGAACATTCATATTATACACCGGATATGCGATATGCAGAATGGATCGATGAACGTGTCACTTGCCCGCTGAGCAACACAACGTACACCAAACTTGCAGACTTTAACTATGTTCAGTGGCACTTCGCTTATGCAATGCCCCCTGGACAGAACAGCAGTGGCATCGGCTTCTTTACTCACACTCAACTTACAATGATAGAAAAAACCGATAACAAACCACTGGCATCCCCCACCGAACTCTTTTCGGACGGCGCAAGCTACAACGACAATTGGTCCGCAGCCGGCAATGATAACTCCTGCTGATTATCGGCATCAAAAACATTTGTACAAGGTGAACTTAGAACCAGCCTTGATGGGCTTGCGGTGTGCGTGGGCAATTTACCTATGCCCTCAGTGCGAATGCCGTCACTTTCCCTCTTGACGATGGTTGAGTCCGAGTGGTAATGTTGTAGCATTCTAGACAATTCTTACACATGATGCTTTCACACCGTTTGCGAGGCTGCGATGAATTTACCTGCACCAATTTTCACAACGTACCGGGTTGCAGCCATCCAATACGAACCAACGCTGGGAGAGAAGGAGCGCAATGTCAGCGCTCTCCTGCGTCTCGTTGAAACGGCGGCCCAGCACGATGCTCGCCTGATCGTCTTACCGGAAATAGCCACCACCGGCTACTGCTGGCTCTCACGCGAGGAGATCGCGCCCTACGTTGAGCCAATTCCCGGTCCCACAACCGACCGTTTCCAGCGCGTGGCCGCTCAGTATGGCTGCTACATTGCCATTAGCCTGCCCGAAGTCGATCCAACGACGAATGCCTATTACAACAGCATGGCGCTGCTCGGCCCGGAAGGCATGATTGGCACGTACCGCAAGATTCACTCGTACATTTCAGAACCGCGCTGGGCGCGCGACGGCGACCTGGGAATGCCCGTCTGGGAAACGCCGCTCGGTCGCCTGACGGGCCTGATCTGCATGGACGCGGAGTACTTCGAGGCGGCGCGCATCCCGGCGCTGCACGGAGCGGACGTGCTGCTTTTCCCCACCAACTGGAACGATGAACATTGTCCATCAAGCTGGTGGATGGCGCGCGCCTTCGAGAACGGCGTGTATCTAATCGCCGCCAACCGCTATGGGCGCGAGCGCGAGGTGCAATTCAGCGGCGGCAGTTGCATCTTGAATCCCGACGGCTCGATCCAGGCATTCCTTGATACTGGCGACGGCATCGTCTACGGTGAGGTTGACCTGGAACGCGCGCGCGATAAACGCTGGGGGCCAGCCAACGCTGAGCCATGGGGAGATCGCCGCGCGGATCGCCAGCCCGCCGAATATACCTCGCTTGTCAATAATACATACTTGTGGGAGCCACTGCGTTATCATGGCCTCTATGAAATGGGCGAACTGCCCGCGGGTCAGCTTTCGTGCGTCGGCTTCGTGCAAATGAATCTGGATGAGATAGCATCTGTCTCACAGCCGGAACCGGCGCTGGCGCTGCGCACCATGATCAGCACATTTCTTCGTGACAACGCGCCCGCCTGTCCTGATGTGCTGGTGCTGCCGGAACTGGCGCTGCCGGGGCCGCTGCCAGCGTCTGCGAGCAATGATCCGGAGGAACTGGCCGAGCATTTTCGGCGCGGCGCGATCACGCTGGATGGGCCAGAAACGAAGGCGCTGATCGATCTTGCCAATGATTTCCAGTTGAGCCTTGTCCTGGGCGTAGCTGAACGCGAGCCGGGGCCAATTCCCGCCTACTATAACTCCGTCTTCCTCATCGACCCCGAAGGCGTGTATGGGGTCTATCGCAAACTGCACCTGACAGCGCTGGATCGCCTCTGGGCCAGCCCTGGCAACAAGGGATTGCCGACATTCGATACGCCCGCCGGGCGCGTCGGGCTGGCTACCGGCTATGACGTGCTGTTTCCCGAAACGCTGCGCGTGCTGGCGGGCAAAGGGGCCGACCTGGTGTGCGCACCGGCGCTGCTGGCTTTCCCCGACCCCATTGGCCTGGGGCCAACCGCGATCACCTTTGATCAGCCCGCCGCGCCGGACGAGTACGACCCACTCCACTACCTGATCTGGCGCGTGCGAGCCGCCGAACACAACGTCTACCTGGCGCTGGCAAACTGGAACGGACAGGCGCATACGCTGTGCGCCAACGGCCACAGCGGCATCTTCTCGCCCACCTACTCGACTTATCCCTGGCCGGAAGTTCTCGCCGACGAGGGCGAGATGCTGCTGACAATGATGACCATCGACACGCGCGAGCAACGCACTGGACGACGCTCATCGCAGCCGCTGCGCTACACTCCCGGCTCTGTCGCCGGTTCATTGACGGGCGAACTCTCTTATGATATTCGCGACAGTATTCCCGGCAACGTAGTACGCAGCAAGCCATTACTGCGCAAACGCCAGCCGTTCTGGTATCTCGATCTCGTCAAACGGGCATTGTAGGGGCGTAAGGCTCTGCCTCGCCCACAGGCATAGGGCTTCTGCCCCACTCGCAAGAGGAGGACGTTTTATTTATGCGTTTAGCGGATAAAGTCGCTCTAATCACCGGCTCGGCCAGTGGTATGGGCAAACTGGCAGCCGAAGTCTTTGCCCGCGAAGGAGCCAGCATCGTTGTGACCGATATCCTGGAAAAGGAGGGCGAGGAGACGGCTCAGGCCGTGCGCGACGCGGGCGGCAGCGCGATCTTCGTCAAAGGCAACGTCGCGCACGACGCGGATGTACAGCGTGTGGTCGCCACGGCCATCGAGACCTATGGGCGCATCGATGTGCTTTATAATAACGCCGGTATCATG
>DATLSW010000092.1:0-7286 GCA_035533955.1 Ktedonobacteraceae bacterium
GATGACCAAAACCGAATGCATAAGCAGCTTAACAGGCAATTCAGGCGTATTTGCAAGCCAGTAACGCCTATCAAAAGATGCATCTCAGCGTTTTTCATGCGACCTTCATGTGACCATCAAAAAAACCTACTAGTGAAAGGCAAGCCCACGCCCCTACGGAACTCGACCCATTTCCCCGAAGGATGGAGACCCGCCGCGTATAGCGGATGTGCAGCATATTGTATAGTATGGTAACATAGGTTTCGTGCTTTGCTGCGGATAGGAGTGTAGCGGGACCATGCAGAGAGGCTGTCGGCCCTTCCTACCGGATTTGAAATGAGTTCGCAGCAAAGGGAAAAAACGGAAAGGAGAGAGCAATGGCGAAAGAAACGGCCACTGAAAATAAAGAGAAAGAAACCTATAAAGGCGTTTGTAATTTCTGTCAAGAGGAGATTGACAAGGCCAAAATGACTCAGCACCTGAAATCTTGTAAGGAAAGAAAGGCGAAGATCGCCGCCGAGGCTGGGACGACCAAAACGCGCAAGCCGCCTGTGCAGCGTTTATTCCATCTCATCGTCGAGGGCGACTATCTTCCCATGTATTGGATGCACCTCGAAATGCCGGCAGCGGAAACGCTAGATGATCTTGATGGCTTTCTCAGAGCTATCTGGGTGGAGTGCTGCGACCATCTGAGCGAGTTTCGGATCGGGAAGATGTCCTATCTTTCGCAGACCGAGGAGGATATGTTTGGCGGCGTGGACAGTGAGGTAACGGGAGCAGAGGAAGGCGCCAGTGACGAAGACGTGGAGGCGGATGGTGAGCTAGAAGAGGAATTGGGTGAACTGGCAGATATCCCCATGAATGAGATGATTGGGGAATTGGCCCAGATTCTGACGACCGAGTTTCAAACGGATTTGGCCTCTCTCTCGCCTGAAGAGTTCAACGAAAAATTCTTTCAGTTGCTCGAGAGAAAGCTACAGGAAGAGACTGGCGAGGCGGCGGCATTGCCGCCTGAGATGCGCGAGCAGTTAGAGATGGTGTTGCCCATGATGCGCGTTATGCTCCTGAACCCATTGCTGGCTGAAGCTCTGGAGCCGAGAGAGCGCGACATGGATGTCGCGTTATCGGAGGTACTGAAAGTCGGAGACAAGTTCAAGTACGAGTATGATTTCGGTTCAACCACGGAACTGCGCTTGCGGGTCGTCGGGGAACGCGAGGGCTATCTGCGCAAGAAGGACGAAACTATCACGATCCTCGCTCGCAATATCGCGCCGATCATCCCCTGTCGCGTCTGTGGTCAGCCCGCGACGAAGATAGAGCCTGGTTATGATTCTGCCTGGGCCGGTGGTTTATGCAACAAGTGCGCGCGCAAAGTTAAAGACATCGATTGGTTCTTGCCCGTGGTCAATTCTCCCCGCGCTGGCATCTGCGGCTATACGGGAGAAGATTAAATGACTCCATGTGATAAACCAGGGAATCAGCTTCATTTGGGAACACCATCATGAGTCAAACTCTCGCTACGGTCTGCTTTGGCCTCGCCGCTTCTCTTTGCTGGGGGAGCGGCGATTTTAGCGGCGGCCTTGCCTCCCGCCGCGCTAACGCCTCAAGTGTTGTGATAGGTGCTTACGCGGTTGGCTTTGTGCTGCTGGTTGCACTGGCGCTCATCTGGAAAGAGCCGTATCCTTCCTCTATGGATATGTTTTGGGGAGGGCTGGCCGGTCTGGCGGGAGCTATTGGACTGATTGCGTTCTACTCGGCGCTGGCAACCGGGCGTATGGGGATTGCCGCTCCCGTTTCCGCCATACTGACTGCCGCTCTTCCCGTTCTCTTCAGCGCCTTCACAGAAGGGTTGCCCAGTTTGCTCCAGTTGAGCGGCTTTGCGCTGGCTCTGCTCGCCATAGGGTTGATATCACGACCCGAACGGTTAAAGGGGCGTCCAGAGGGCATTGGGCTGGCCTTGCTGGCCGGATGTGGCTTTGGCTGCTTTTTTATTCTCATCAGTCGTGTAAGCCATGCCGAGGTTTTCTGGCCCCTGGCCGTTGCGCGTTGCACCTCTGTGTTGTTTTTGCTGATAGTCATGTGGATTCGACGGCAACCGGCGTTGCCCAGGATCAACGTCATACCACTGGTATTGCTCGCGGGCATACTGGACGCCATCGGTAACGTTTTTTTTGTTCTCGCCGCGCATGTTGGTCGCCTCGATGTCGCATCTGTTCTCTCCTCCCTCTATCCCGCGGCAACTGTCTTGTTGGCAGCCATCCTGCTGAGAGAGCGTGTGACTCGCATACAGGCCATCGCCATTCTCCTGGCGCTCATAGCCGTGCCATTGATTTCACTATAGCCGGTTGACTCAGGCCAGTATGCTCGTATGCTCACAAGCCATGTTGTAACATATAAACAACTAGAGCTAGCAGGACGAGCAGTTCGAGGAAGGCGAGTAAAATGAGTGCCAGTCGCCGCGCAAGGAACGGAGAGGATTGCTCTTGTGGGGACTGGTTCAGCGTGCGTTCGGTATCGCTTACAGTAAAAGGAAGTTTCACGTCCTCAATCGTTACCCGTGGTATGTGTACCTGATCCCGTTTTAGCGCGGCGAAAGCATTCAACGTTTGCCAAAATTCCGCGATCGTTTCATAGCGATCGGCGCTATTGATGGACATAGCTCGCTCAAGCGTTTGCGCAATGGCTTTAGGGATAGTAGGGACGAGGATATCCGTCGGCTTGAGAAGATCACTTCTCTTGTCCCATGCTCTGATAACGCGAGAGGATGCATCAATGGGGATAGTGCCGGTTACCAGCGTGTAGATCGTCGCTCCTAATCCATAGACATCGGTGCGTGGGTTGGTTCCACTGCCATATTGCTCAGGCGCGGCATAGCCAGGCGAGTGACGTGACGTAACTGTTGCCGTTCCTGCTAACATAAACTTGGCAGAGCCAAAATCGACGAGCATGGCTTCATCGGCCCCCACTGGCACAATTACATTCGCGGGCTTGATATCCCTATGCACGATCGGCGGGTCCTGGCTATGCAAATAGCAGAGGGCATCGACGATAGGTGTCATGAGAGCCAGCGTCAGGGGTAAGGAAAAGCGGGATTCCGGCTCTTCTCCGCGCAAGTCCTCTAAGTTCCGACCTTTACTATAGTCCATAAGGATGTATACGCGCTTGAGCTTGTCGTTTTCAAAAACGCGGTATACACGCGGCAATGCCCTATGATTCAGTCGCTTGAGTATCTCACCTTCGAAAGTAAATCGCTCGCGATCTTGTTGATCGGGGTTAATTACCTCTTTCAGAGCGTACAAGTCGTTCATCGAGTTACGGTCTCGCACCAGATAAACAGCTCCCATTTCACCTTTGCCGAGAAGACCTTCAATCAAGTACCGTCCTCCTCCGGGATCTCTTACGGTGATTCCACTTGGAAGTGTCAGCCACTCTTGCTGCATATCTACTCCAAAGGTGTATAAACAATCAAAATGGTGTCTGACGCTATCTCAGCAACTCATTTCTTGCACAAGCGATTGAATAAAGATACGGGCTACGCACAAAATCAATGTAGCCTTTCCCAGGAATTATACCTTGTGTAGCTATTTTTGGATATAGGGATGGATTCCCTTCTGTCCATTTTATTCCTGAGCTTGCAAAATAGGCTAATGTCTTTTACAATATCTCGGATAGATAGTTGAAAAGTGGATGCCCGATCATTGCTGTGAGGTGCAAAGTGCAACAAGTACAAGATACACTCCCGATTGGTAGCAGCATCTCTGGAGGCAGTAGGGATCGTTATATTGTGGAAGCGATACTCGGCAAGGGTGGTTTTGGCACTATCTATCTCGTGAGAGATCAGCGCGTCAGACAAAATCTCTATGCACTCAAAGAGGTGATAGATCCGAATAAGCACGAACTGGAACATTTATCATTTGAATGCGAGATACTCAGGCATATTGAGCATCCCTCTCTGCCACGTCTCCAGCGGGTTTTTGAAGATACGAAACGCAATCGCGTATACATCCTCATGGACTATATTGAGGGGCCGAATTTAGAACAACTGCGACATCAGTACTTCGAGAATCGCATCGCTCTACCGCGTATGCTCAGCATTATGGCTCCTATTATGGAAGCCATCAGTTTTCTTCATCACCAAAATCCGCCCATTGTTCATCGAGATATCAAGCCTTCAAACATCATCGTCCCAACAACAAACGAGAAAGCCGTTCTCGTTGACTTTGGCATCGCCAAGGTCTATGAACCCGAAGCCACCACCACGGCAATCCGCCATTGTTCGCCTGGGTATGGAGCCCCCGAACAATACGGGATAGGGACGACTCCACGTACCGATATCTATGGACTTGGAGCAACCATCTATACCCTCTTGACCGGGAAAGTTCCGGTGGATGCTCTCCAGCGCATGATACAACTCAGCGAAAAAGATGCCGATCCTCTCGTGCCGATGCAGCAAATCGTACCAACCCTCCCTGACAATGTCGCTGAAACTATCCACCGCGCTATGTCTGTCCGGCGCAATGCCCGTTTTGCTTCTGTTGAGGAGTTTTGGCAAATATTAACCGCCGACGCGGAATGGTCGCCTTCATCCGAGCTGATGCTTCTTTCTTTGCCCGTCCAGAGCCAGCCCGACGTTATAGCAGACCCAAAGCAGAGTTCTGAACAACTTGCTTCGAGCCGGATACTCAAAACATTGCCTGCCTCTCACCCAAAGAGGCGGGGCATCCTGCTCGCCAGTGCGCTCATCCTGATCGCGCTCCTCGGCGGTTCAGGTATCGCAACCATCTACTGGTCTTCTGCTCTCAGATCCTCCCATCAGGTTGCTGCCAAAACGCAAGCGTTACCATCTCCTACTACATCACCAATCAGTTCCCAACCGAGCGCAACGGCCTATCCTCCCTTAGACAGTCGATACAGCGGCACAATCAATGATATGGTGGCGAATTCTACCACTAACATGTCCCTTTCCAATATTCAACAACAAGGAAGAAAGATTCTCGGAAATTTCGTAGGGCTTGGACTAACCGGTAAGTTTGTTGGAACCATTGACACGATAGGGAATATGCAATTTCAGGTTCCGGTCTACAGTGGCAGCGAAACAATTTCTTTTCAGGGGAACGTAAAATTGGGCGGGTCTATTGTGGGGAGTTATCGCATATTGAACCAGAATGGCGAGTTCACCGGAGAGTATGGCCTTTGGAGCATTTCTCCTGGCTAAGTGTATTTCAGTTTATTTCCTCTTATTATAAAAACCCCTACAGTTCAAGTACCGTTTGATACAAAATTTGTATCAAAAATACAGTTACTTATCGTTCAGTACAACGTATTAAATTAGTGGAAGTATCAATCTATCCATCGCGCCCACTGTTATCGAGCGTCCTTCATCAAAGGAGTTGCAAACATGGATATGAGACGTATCTTCGCGCTTACCGTAAGTTACCTGCTTTTGGGAGCAGGGCTCCTGAGTATCGGCGGCCTGGCTGCTTTCTTTGGCGTACACACTTTTGCTGCCTCAGCCCATTCTGCGACAAGTCCATCATTTGTGCGCGTCATTCATGCTTCGCCTGATGTGGGGACGGCTGATGTCTTTGTGGACGGATCGAAATTGCTGAGTAGCTTTGCATTCGGCACAGTTACCGGCTACGCTTCTATTCCGCCGGGGCCGCACAAGGTTCAGATCGCTCTGGTGGGAAAAGGTATAGGAGCGTCGGTGATTACGCAGACTCTCGATGTCAGCGCTGGCACTGCCTACACGGTCGCTGCCATTGGCACAAAGGCAACGGGTCTTTCCCTGGAAGTCTTCGTGGATAACAACTTCATTTCTCCAGGCACCACAAAATTCCGGGTTTATCAGCTTTCTCCCGATGCTGGCTCCGTGAGCATAGCCGAGGGCCATATCACCCTGCTGAATGGAATCAGTTACCGGAATGCCAGCAATTACCTTTCAGTTGCGGCGGGCGCCTATACCTTTCATGTGGCCTCTCCAAGCAACAATGCGACCCTCTCAACTTCGACAACACTCAAGGCGAACACAGTGGCAAGTCTTTTCGTCGTTGGGATGTTCAATGGAGCCCCAAAAAGTGCGCTCGTGACCTCACAGACTCAGGGTCTTCCCGGCGCTCCGAATACCGGTAGCGATCCCAACGCCGTTGTACCAACGAATGCCGCGCCGCTCTCATCTCCCTGGACAGTGCCGCTTGGCGTCGCGTCACTGCTCCTTATTGTTTGTGCAGTCTTTCTTCGTCGTGCTAGCGCGAAACAATAGGAGTAGTTCAAAGAGACATGCGTTTGATGCGAGCGACGAGGTTGCTCCTTTTCTTACTCGCGCTCATGATCCTTCTACTGGTGGGCGCGCAAGATAGCTCTATCTCCGACATAGCGCAACCCGGCGCGGGACAGGCGAATCTTGATAGCGCCTACCAGCCGGAGATTCCGTCGGTTCGAGCAGGGGGCGTGGGGGAGAGCCTTGTCCCGCTGCGCCTGAGCATTCCGGCGATTGGCGTCACCGCCTTCGTTGAGTCGTTAGGACTGCTCCCTAATGGCGATCTGGCAACGCCGGCGCAGAATCCCTGGGAAGATGTGGGCTGGTATGACCTGGGGCCGCACCCAGGCGATAGCGGGAGCGCGGTCATCGATGGTCATCTCGACCGCCCAGGAGGCTATCCCGCGGTCTTCTGGCGTTTGCGCGCTATCCAGGTGGGCGACGACGTGCAGGTAACGAATAAGGGGGGAAATACGCTGCATTTTCGGGTTACACGCATTGCATACTACGCGCCCGATCGGGCGCCTTTACAGGATATCTTTGGCAACCTGGGAGGCAGATATCTCAATTTAATTACCTGCGCTGGCGACTGGATTCCCAGCCAGCATCAGACAACCCTGCGGCAGGTTGTCTATACGACACTCGTGTAACTTACCGGTTTGCTCTGTTTTTAATGGGCGGCGAGAACGCGCAGTGTATGGCGATGAGCCAGGATGGTGAGGTTTGCCGCGCTGCCCGTATCCGTGATCTGGAAGCAGAGAGCCGCTTGCCCGGCATATTCGAGCGGCGTTCCGGGTGTACTGAGCCAGCGTGGATATTGCGCCATAAATTCGCGCGCCTGTGGATGGGACCAGTACACCACCTGATCGATCAGAGGCAAGTCGCCGGGGAGACAGACAAGCGTCATACAGCGCGCGCACGACCAGCGTATCCAGAATCGATTTGTTCCCAGGGGCGGAGCGCCATCCTCTGCTGCCTCCGCGTCCGCTACCTGTATGGAAGTAGGACTTCCGCACCATGGGCAGGGTCGCTCACCCTGTTGGAGTCC
>DATLSW010000093.1:0-4214 GCA_035533955.1 Ktedonobacteraceae bacterium
TGATGATAATGTCTACGCGCTGACCACAAAGTAAGCGCGCACAGGTGAGGAAAAAGTGTCCTCTCCTGTGCTGAGGATTGAAATCTATGTAGGAAAGAGAAATCTCAGCATCGAGATTTCTCTTTCCTCTTTTTCAATCGGAGAGAAACACCTGAGACCGATCATTGGGAAGAAATCGTACAAGAGGAATAAAAAAAGCCGGTGATGGGACTCGAACCCGCGACCGTCCGCTTACGAAGCGGATGCTCTACCACTGAGCTACACCGGCTTGTTGTCTTGTGACACAGGTGATTATATCGCCAACCAGGGTTGTTGTCAAGCTTTTTTTCGGTCGGGAATACGCATTGTATTTTGTGGGATGAACCGGGTGGTCGCGCGTGGGCGCGATCAATCGGCCCCTACGAATCGTGCGCTGTCTGCCACTCGATACGCAACTGCTGCACTTTCGCGAATTCTTCGGCAAGATTGCGGTCGCGCGCGGCGATATGCTGGCGAAAGGTTCCGAGCGTGGCGATGTAGTCGTCGATCCAGCGTAGCAGCGCGTCTCGATTGGTCAGGCAAATATCGCGATACATTTCCGGGCTGCCGGCGGCCAGGCGCGTCATATCGCGGAATCCGCCGGCAGCGAGCCGGGCGGCATCGCCCCAGGCCGCGCTTTCCCCGACAACTTTCATGAGCGCGATAGAGGCTACGAATGGCAGATGGCTCACCCCCGCGACCTGCCCATCGTGTTCTGCTGGTTCCAGGAAGCGCACGCGCCCGCCCAGGGCTTCCACAAAGGAGGAGACTTTATTGATGGCGGCCGGGCGCGTGCGCGGCGTCGGCGTCAGGCAATAGATGCGTCCCTGAAAGAGCGCGGCATCGGCAGCCTCGACGCCGCTCTGCTCCTTGCCCGTCATGGGATGGCCGCCCACAAAAGCGACCTGCGCGGGCAAGAATTCTTCGGCCCAACTGATCACTTGCGTCTTCGTGCTGGCAACATCGGTGACGACCGCGCCCGGCGTCACTGCGTCCGCGCTGTTTTGCAGCAGCGCGCGCATGGCTCCGACGGGAGTCGCCAGCACGACCAACTCTGCCCCGCGTACCGCGTCAGCCAGCGCATTACATGGAACATCAATCGCGCCCATTTTCCGCGCCTGGTCGGTCACACCCTTACCCAGGTCGTAGCCGGTCACTTCCTGCGCGGCTTTGGCCTTGTGGAGGGCCAGCCCAATTGATCCGCCGATCAGTCCTAAGCCGATAATGGCGACACGCTGAAACATGGTTGCCTCCTGCAATCTTTATCTATCAAAACCCGCTACACCGCTCCACGGAATTCGCTATTACATCAGTAGCCAGATACCGAGTCCAATCAGCAACACAGCGCTGATCAATTCGCTCCATTCTTGCAGCCAGCGCAAACGACGGCGTAATATGCTGCCCAACATGATGCCGATTACGGCCATGAGCAGTCCCTGTATGCCGATATACAGGCAAAATAGGAGCGGACTCAACTTCCCACCAGATGTCAGCCGCGCTGTGAATGCGCCGAACGAAAAACCCACGGCCAGTTCATCCAGGCTGACGCTGAGCGCGAGCAGCAATTGCTGCCGCCAGGAAAAGTGCGCTGATTGCGCCTGCCCTGCCATTGTCATTGTTGGCGGCGGCTGTGCGGCGCATCTCTTCCTATAGCGTTCAAAAACCTCATCTAGCAATTCCCAACCACCCACGGCGATCAGCAGCAATGCGCCGATGATGTTCATGATACCACTGATCAATACGCTGGCGGTATAGCCGATGGCGAGACCAACGAGAGGCATGAGAGTTTCCGCCAGCGCAAATAAGATGGCGGAACGCAGCCACAGAGGTATGCCTGGCGAGCGCGCTCCATCTTTATCTGGGAGCGCGGCGTCGCCTTTGATGCCCAGGCCCAGCGAGACGCCCAGTGTGTCGAGGCCCAATGGCAGCAGAAACAATACAAATGACGCTGGCATCAAAAATAGTCAAGGTTTTCGAGCCATTCGATGCCGCCGGGTCCCAGGGCGTTGCCCAGCATCTTGGTGACTTCATCACTCAGCAAGACGTCGCGATCGGTACGGTAACGGGCCAGAAAGCGCGGCAGCGCACCGGCGTCGAATTGGGTCAGCATGTCAGCCGCCAGTTGCTCAAGCAGCAGGGCATAGGCCAGGTAGTCGTTGGCGCTGGTGTCCTCGTACCAGTCGAAGCCGCGCACGGTGACGGGCGTTTTGCCATCGGCCTCCGGCTCGAAAAGGTCGCCATAACGTACACGCATGTCCGCGTTAACGATGCCAGTGTGTCCCAAAACCTGCTGTACCAGCCAGAGGGCGGCGAATTTGGGCTGCCACTCGTCGGCCCAGAGCGGAGCCTCGCCAGGGTAGGGACGCGAATCGGCCTCCAAAAAAGCGACGCCCAACTCATGAAAGAGCAGGTAAGCCAGTTTTTCCTGGGTAACATCACCGAAAAGGGCATCGATTTCTAAGGGAACAACCAGGCTCGGCGGCATTGTGGCATCCGTCCAGTAAGGATGAGGATGCGCTAACTCCTCCGGCTCGGTATGTGGCGTGGCTTCCCAATCGGCGGGTGCGACCAGGATGATCTCCATCTCTGGAGCGGCGAGATTGAGTAGATCGGCCAGCAGCCGGCTGCCGCGTTCGATGTTTTGCAATACCCACCGCGCGAGCGTCTCCTCGCCGGTGGGATAGTAGACGGTAAGCGGTTCCGCCAGCGTCTCGTAACGTTCATAGGGAAAAGGCATAGAGTTTTCCTTCAAGCTTATTCGGCGGCGGTTTTTGGCCCTTCCAGCAGCAGCGGTTCATCCTGCCCTTCCAGAGCATATTCTTTGATCTCTTCCACCTTGTGTTCTTTGCGGAAACGGCGGTAGAAATCGAAGTAAAGCTGGCGCAGGCGGCGTGGGGCAATTTGCTTGCCGCCCTCGTAATACTCAAGCGCGACTTGCCCGATCGACCAGGTGGCGGCCCCAGCGATCGCTCCAGCAATAAAATCGCCGCCGAACGGGACAACTTTGGCGGCCTGCTCGGCCAGGAAGCGAAAGCCCAGGCCGCCAACCATAGTAGCAACGAGTTTGCGGGCGTGCTTCATGGCGTCAGCCGAATCGAGCGGCTCGCCATAGAGCGCGGCAATGCGCAGCACGAGACGAATCTGCGTTCCCAGGAGGATCGGAATGTCAATCAGCGGGATCGGCTCGATGCCCGCGGCAAGGCTAACCAGCGTCGAGTTGCGGATGAGACGCTGAGCGGCGGCGCTGCGATACTTTGGCAGTTCGCGGCCAATCAGAAACGCGGCTTCGGGGCTGGCCTCGATCATGGCGGGAAGCAGTTCTTCGGCGATGTTCTCGCCGGTCTTTGCCGATATGGGGATAACGCCTGTTACGTTGAGCATGATAGCGATTTCCGTCGCGAGGCTGTCGCCATTGACGTTGTTGGTCAGCGCGTCGATCTTGTTGATGGCCAGGAGCATCGGTTTGCCGAGCTTTTTTATAGCTTCGTAAATCTGGCGGTCAGTCTCCTGCAAGCCCCTGGTGGCGTCGATGAGGAAGACAATGACGCCAGCGTCATCCAGTTCATTTTTCACGTCGTCCGGCAAACTCCCTGGCTTGTCTATGCCGGGAGTATCAACGAGCCGAAATGGGCCAAAGCTAGCGGGAACAACCTCGCGCGTTGTGCCGGCCCGCGGCGACACTGCCGAAAGCTTCTGTCCTTTGATAGTATTGAACAACGTACTCTTACCGGTATTGGGCTGCCCAACAATCACTACGTTTTGTTCAATTTCCTCCAAAATATCTGCCTGGGCCTTCTTCCAGTTCACCGTTTTCATCAAACCCTGCACCGCACCAATGGTCGCCGGTAGATTTTTGACGGCAGCAAGGCCAAGCTCGCGCGCGTTTTTTGGCCTGAGATTGCCGCGAATCACGCTGTCGAAAAGATTTTTCTCCAGTTTTTTATTATCCTCAGCCTCGACTGGATTTTGTTCTGCTGCCATGCTTGTTTCCTCCCTATTGTAAGAAAATGAATAACTACTTATGATACGAATTGCAAGCCCAATCTGTTGTCACAATTATAGCGTGCATTGACATTATATCGCAACCTGTCGCGCGCGCGTTGTTCGGGCCTACATCCTTTGGGAGGAATGCCGTAGGGGCGTGGGCTTGCCCCGCCCAAATCGTACAATTTGATTCCCCAGGGCGGGGCAAGCCC
>DATLSW010000094.1:0-6144 GCA_035533955.1 Ktedonobacteraceae bacterium
GCTTCACTCAGAATGACATGCCTGTACCGATCCTGGTTGTTAACATTCATCATGCCTCCGCCGTTTCCGCTTTGGCGCGTTTCCACAGCGCGTCCCATTCAGCGTTGTTGTAGGAAGTGAGGGCGCGGCCATCGTGGCGCGCGAATGCTTCCATCGCCTGAACGCGGCGGCGGAACTTGCGGTTGGCGTAGCGCAGCGCCTCCTCGGCGTCGATATGCAGCCAGCGCGCTATTTCCGTGACCATGAACAGCAGGTCGCCCAGTTCTTCATGCTGATGTTCCGGCGTCGCTGCCTCCTGCAATTCAGCGAGTTCTTCATGCAGCTTGTCGATTACGTTTTCCAGCTTCTCGAACTCGAAGCCAACTTTGGCGACGCGTTTGCCGTATTCCTGGGCTATGATCAGCGCGGGCGACGCCTGTGGCACGCGATCCAGGATGCTCTCCGCCTGCACATCTTTTCCGGCGGCGGCGCGTTCCTGCTGCTTGATTGCCTCCCAGTTCTGCACCACCTGTCCGGCGCTGCTGACCTCGACCTCGCCGAAGACATGCGGGTGGCGGCGGATCAATTTGGCGTTGACATGCGTGAAGACGTCGCCGATGCTGAACTCGCCCTCCTGGCGGCCAATCTCGGCGTGCAGGTAGACTTGCAGCAGCAGATCGCCCAATTCTTCGGCCAGCTTCTCCAGGTCGTTCTCTTCGAGCGCCTCGACTACTTCGTAGGTCTCTTCGATGACGTAGCGCGTCAACGTCTGGTGCGTCTGCTGGCGGTCCCACGGGCAGCCGTCAGGCTCGCGGCGCAGGCGCATCGTGATGTAGCGCAGCGTCTCCGGCAGGCGCAGCGCGGTCATAGCGGCCAGCGGCGGCACGTAGAGCGTGCTGAGGTGATTAGCGAGGTTGTTGCGATCCAACTCGTAGAGCGGCAAATCAATGACTGTTTCCGCGCCATCATCACCGGCAACCCGCACCAACCTGACACCCCATTCGTCGGGGTAGAGTTCGCCAAGCGCCAGCTTGACCGCGCTCGCCAGCCGCCGGTTATAGACCTGCGCCACCAGCAGCGGCGACGTGGGGATGAGCGTTGCCGCGATCTCGTCCGCTCCCAAAGAGGCCAGCGCGGTGGCATCGACGATCTGCAAACCGGACGCCAGGGGATCGAGCGTCAGCGCGCTGCATACTGGCTCCAAGAACGACAGTCCCGCCACAATCTCGGTACTCAAGCCGCGCTCGCGTGCCAGGTTCAGCACGCGCTGCACGGACGTTTCGCCGATCAGGGGGTGTCCCGGTACGGCGTAGATGATGGGCTGCTGACCCGCCAGCAGGCAGAGTTCTTCCGCGATCTGCCGGTACAGCGCCTCCCAGTTGTCGGAGGCGTCATAGAGCCGGTCGAACGACTCGACGCGCAGAGTCGGCAGATCCGCTTTGAGCGGCTCGATAGTAGGATGAATGCTGGTACGAAAGTAAACGACCTGATCGTTGGCGGCGGCCCGCGCGAATAGAGAACGGGCCTGGAGCGTGAGGTCGGCCAGCCGTCCCGGCCCCAGCCCGATGATAGTGATAGCTGCTGTCATGAAGTGATGTTTCCTCTCTACAACCCGTAGGGGTGCGGGCTTGCCCCGCCCTATTCTCCTTGTCCGGATGGTGTCATCAATAGGCGATTTTGGGTGGGGCAAGCCCGCGCCCCTACGGGATTCCAATTACCTTGTAGTGTAGCGATTAGCGGTGATTGTGTCAAACCAGAGGATAGTGTTATAATGCTCAGCATAAATGTCTGAAGTATCAGCCGGAGGCTTCTATGGTCGTTCGTATCGTTACTGATAGTACTGCCGACATCCCGCTTGCACAGGCGCGAGCGCTCGGCATCTCCGTGGTGCCGCTCACCGTTTACTTTGGCGAGCAGGCGTTTCTTGATGCCGTGGAACTCGATACGGCCACCTTCTATCAGAAATTACAGGCCGGCCCCTCCTTGCCGCGTACCTCGCAGCCCCCACCGGCAAAATTCCAGGAAGCCTATGCCCGCTTGATCGAGGAGGGTGCGGACGCTATTATTTCCGTGCATGTCTCATCAAAACTGAGCGGTACGTATCAGTCCGCCTGCAACGGGCGTGACGCCCTGCCTGAAGCGATGAAGCTTGTCCCTATCGTCGTAGTTGACTCGGAGAGTGTCAGCCTGGGTTTTGGCATACCGGCGATGATGGCCGCCGAAGAAGCGCGGCAGGGACAATCGCTCGCGGAGATCGAGGCGCGTCTGCGCGACCGCCTCGCGCGCGGGCGCATTCTCTGTACGCCTGCGACGCTGGAATATTTGCATCGCGGCGGGCGCATCGGCGCGGCGAAAACGCTGCTGGGCAATATGTTGAGCGTGAAGCCGATCCTCACTTTCAAAGATGGCATCGTTGTACCCGTGGAGCAGCCGCGCACGCGCAGTAAAGCCTACGCGCGCATCGCCCAGATGATCCAGGAGATGGGGGAGCTGGAATCGATCGTGGTGATTGGCTCCGATGACGCAGTGTGCGAGCAGCTAGCACAGGCTGTTCGCCAGGTGTACAAGGGCGATTTACCGATGTATAAACTTGGCGCGGTTGTCGGCACCTATGGCGGTCCAGGTATTGTGGGCGTCGCTATGATCGCTCACCCATGATTATTCTGCGGGGCCGATTGATCGCGCCCCATCCGGCACGAGGAGGTAAACCCATGTCGCAGTTCTTCACCGTCCCCGAAATTTACGAAGACATGAGCAATCAGTCTCAGGGGTATTTCGCGTTTCGCTTCCGCTGCAATCTGTGCGGTTGGAACATCGAGAGTATGCCGATCCGCTCGTCGGTCAGTACCATAACGAATATCGCGGATGTCGGCATTGGTTTCCTCGGCGGCTTCTGGGGGCGCGCAGCCCAGGAGGGCGAGCAAATGTTTGGCTCGAAGTGGCATCAGGAGCAGGCCAACGCGCTGCAAAAAGCCTGGGCCCAGGTGCAACAGCACTTCCATTATTGCCCCAAGTGCCGCAGAACGGTCTGTATGCGCTGTTTCAACCTCAAGCTCAACCTCTGCTCTGGCTGCGCGCCTGATCTCAAATCCGACGCGGCCAGCTACCAGCACGAAATGAACGTCGAGGCGCAGCGCCAGCAAATCGAGCAGAACTATCGCGCGCCGCAATTTAATACCGATGCTGTACCCTCTGCTGTGACGCCGGAAATGATGAGGCCGCCGCGGGGAGGTTCGTCGCCGCAACTGCCGCCCGCGCCGTCGCAGAATTTGCCGCAGTCGCCCGCGCCCGGCCAGATTCAGGCGCCGAGTCCGGCCAGCATCGTGGGCTTCAGTACGCCGGGCTATCCGCAACAGGTCGTCTGTCCCACTTGCCGCCGCATGGGGCCTCCAGGCAAGTTTTGCCAGGACTGCGGGACGAAACTGCCCTTGCCTGATCTCTTCTGTCCCCAATGTGCAACGCCCATCGAGAACGGCGCGCACTTCTGCCCGGAGTGCGGCGCAAAACTGCAAGCAGCGACGTAGACCATTGACTATCTTGCTAGTTTTACGTACAATACTAATGTGATAGATACACGGCTGGTTCGCACTATCATTTTCGCGCCTGGGTTAGCGACCATCGGGTCAAATCAAACGTGTACATATGTAGTGCTTTGTTCCACGTAGTTCGTAATTGATGTATGGTTTTTTCTTTCCTTGAAAGAAATATCAAGGGGGAGAAACCGCCAGACATGTTCGTTGAAAGTTGCCTGAATAAGGCGTATTCTACGAAGGAGGAACGACTGTGGGAATGTTACGGGTGATGTCGCGGCGCGGTGACGATCGTGTCACCTGGGACGGCCAGAAAGTTCAAGCCGGTGATCCTGAAGCAATGGCCGCCATTCGCGAAGCGGAGCGCATATTTGCCCAGGAGCGAGCAAAAGGAGCGACCGCTTTTCGTGTTGAACCAGGCAAACCGGCGCAGCGCATCGAGCAGTTTGACCACACCGCGGAACAAATTGTGATCGTCCCGCGAGTCGTTGGGGGATGAGCTTCATCACTCAGGTGCTGACTGCCCTGGGTTGGATCGTCGTCGCGCTGGCCGTCTTGCCGATGCTGTGGTTGCTTTTCCAACCATATCTCAAGGGATGGTCGCGTGCCGAACGGCGGGCTGCTGATCTTTTACGCGATGCGCTGACGCCGGAGCAATTTCGTCAGCTTGTCTGGCGAGGCTACCTTGAGGTTCCTAGCCCGACCGAACCACAGCGCGTGTATCGTGTGCCGCGGACAAGGGGCTATATTCAGGTCATCGAGAATGGCCGTGCGGTGATGCGTCTCTGCGTTCAACCGGTCGAAGTTTTGCCTGATGCGGACCTTGTGGTGCTTCACAAATTAATGATTGAAGCCAATGAAGAGCATTATCTCCAGAAGGCAAACAAGTACGTCTGTATTGATTGAGTGGCGACAGAGCGTGACCGCGTACATTGTTTGGAAGGGTTGCTGTGCGTAGCGATGTTCAACCCGGCGCGCGGGTACTTTCTTGTTATGTTCGATGAGGGGCGCGGCTGCATCCTGTGAAACAATAGGTAGCCGCGCCCCATTCATTCTCGCCCCATGTCCACGTCCACCCCTACTCGTCTTCGCCCTCGACGACCTGGATTACTTCGTAGTGTCCGTTCTGACGGACGCAGGCATGCGGGCTGTCGTCCAGCGGCGTGCCGCAGAGAGGACACACGGGGCGTCCGCCCATACTGAGCAGGGCATTGATGGCGCTGGCCAAGCTATGGGCTTGCCGCGCGCTAAAGAGGAAAGAGACGTTATCTTCCTCGCGTACCTGCGCCTGCGGTTCCTGCCCCTGTTCCATGATGATATCGACCGGCGCGATCGTGAGCGTGAATTCCTCGTCGCGTGGGTCATAGGTCAGGCTGATTTGCGCCTCGCGGAAATCGTATTCGGGAGAGCGCGGGAAATCGGCGGGCATGGCCGGCGGTTCTGGGGGCGCGTCTGCTTGCGCTTCGGTACGCAAGATTTGTCCCTGCGTCACCTGAGCCAGCGCCCGGTCCAGCGCCAACGCCAGGCGATTCAACTGCTCCTTCTCCATCCACATGATGGCGGAACCGCGCCTGCTTTCCACAAACAGGCAGAAGCGGCGCTGGCCCGGTTGTCCGACGGCCTCTACTCCCAGCGTGACCGCCAGACCAAGTTCTCTACTCATATCTTTCACCTCACAATGGTTTTCACCTCCGCGCTGCGCCGCCACGTCTGCTAATCCATATTGAGCATCCCCTAATAGCCGCGCGCCGGATCATAGAGATTGCGCAGGGGCTGGCCGCTGCGATAGCGCCGCAGGTTATCGGCAAACAGCGCCGTAAGCCGCTCTTCATAGTGCGTTGTGACGCCTGAAATATGCGGCGTCAGGATCACGTTGGGCAGGCTATACAACGGGCTATCTTCCGGCAATGGCTCTTTACTCGCGACGTCGAGGCCCGCGCCCGCGATCCAGTGTTCTTGCAATGCGCGGATCAGCGCGGCCTCGTCGATGACGCGCCCGCGCGCGATATTCACCAGGTAAGCCGTGCGCTTCATCGCGCGCAGTTCCGCCTCGCCGATCAGATGTTCCGTCGCCGGCGTCAGGGGTACGGACAGCACGATGTAATCGCTTTGACCGAGCAGTTCGTGTAACTGCGCCATATCATAGAGCTGATCGACATCCGGGTCGCTATCTCCGGCGCGCACGCTGCGGCGCGTCGCTAGAACGCGCATCCCAAAGGCGCGCGCCAGTTGGGCGACGCGCCGCCCGATCTGTCCCAGGCCGATCACGCCGATAGTCGCTCCGTCCAGTTCGCGCTCTTCCAGGTTATACCAGCCCGCGCTGCGCGGCCAGGCGTGCTTATCCTGGAGGCGCACCATCTCCGGCCAGTTGCGATTGAACATCAGCATACTACACAGTACATATTCGCCGATGACGTTGGCATGGATGCCCGACGCCGTCGTCACTGTGATCCCATGGTCAGGGTCAAGGATGCCCGTGGGCCGCAGGCCATCGACGCCCGCGCCCGCGCCTTGCAGCCAGCGCAGCCGTGTTGCGCGCTCGCGCCAACTGAGCGGCATCCAGTACGAGCAGACGACCTCCGCTTCAGGGAGTCGCGCCACAAAATCCTCGCCCTTCGCGACGCTAACAACCTCT
>DATLSW010000095.1:0-7519 GCA_035533955.1 Ktedonobacteraceae bacterium
CATGAAAGTGATCAGGAAACGTGTCCCTGACCACTGTATTGTAGCTGATAGCGGAAGAAATGTCGAGCAGAATGCCTATATCAATTTCCAGCCTGAAATGACCAGCACGGTTGCCAGGATGGGGCGCATGACACGATCGGGGATGAACTTGGTGAGTTTGCTGCCGATGAAGACGCCTGGGAGCGATCCGATCAGCAGCATTGCGACCATCGGCCAGTTGATCGTGCCTGCGATTAAATAGGCAATGGTTCCGGCGAGGTGCAACGCGACAGCATGGGTGATATCCGCGCCGACCAGTTCTTTAGAAACGAGTCGAGGGTAGAGGAAAGCTAAGGCGACGATGATGAGCGAGCCGCTGCCAACTGAGGTCAGGCCGACCAGGAAGCCGACGAATGCTCCGATCAGCACAGTCACGAGTGGACGGTAGCGATTTTCCCAGCGTGAAGTCCCTTCCGCGAGAAACATCTCGCCCTTGAGAGCGGCTTGTTTTTCCGTCTCCAGACGCTTGCGCTCCAAGCGTCGCATGATGAACGGTTTGACGATGAGCAAGATGGCAACCAGGATCAAGGTAAAACCAATGGCGCGCAGAATGATGCCATTGATGGAAGCGCCGTAGTAGTGACGAGTATATTGGACGAGCGCGACGCCGAGAATTGTGGCCGGGACGCTGCCGCAGGCTAGCCAGAGCGCGATTTTGAGATTTTTCAGGCTGAAACTTTTCTGCTGAATATGCACAATGGCTCCAAAGCCCTTTGTCACTGCCGAGTAAGCATTGTCAGTACCCACTGCCCATACGGGCGGGACTTTGAGGAAAAGAATCATGATGGGCGCGAGGAGGGAACCGCCTCCCATACCGGTCAAACCGACGAGAATTCCGATCAGCAGGCCAATCAGCGATATACGATAATCCAATCAGGCACCTCTTCAGGTTGATGTACGCTCTTTCAGAGTTTACAATTTGAAACAGTAGTTACAATCACTTGAGAAAGGATACCATTGATATTTGCTCCTGTCAAGAGGTTTAGAAGTTGGATAGTGCTGGATTCGGCAAAAGAACACCATTCATTCCTGGTTGGTATGAAAAGTAAATTTCTGTTACAATCAGGGTATGATTTACATTGCTCTCCTTGAAGGGGTATGGTTTCGCCCTACTTTTTCCTGCTATAGTTGTTATATTAACAAGATGATTCCAGGTGAGGGTAGAGTATGGCGTGTTTCTTTGCCTTCAAAAAAGGGAATCATTCAGATCAGGGTAGGACATGAAACGGGCTGGCAGCACTGATGGGGAAGGTGGAGGCGAACTTTCTTCAGGGCAATCGTTTCTGAGCAATATTACAAAGGGACGACAGCCCCTTATCGTCGCGCTCTGCGGTGATAGCGGCGCCGGGAAAACCACGCTTACGAATGGAATGGTACAGGTTTTTGGGCGTGATCGTATCATCCATCTCTGCCTCGACGATTATCACACCCTGGATAGGGAGACACGCTTGCGCGCGGGTATTACCGCGCTGCATCCCGACGCTAATAATTTCGCGCTCATGACGGAACATATTCGCTGTCTTGCGCGCGGGGAACATATCGTGAAGCCGGTCTATGATCACCGGACAGGAACCTTTGCTGAGCCTGAAGAACTGTATCCCGCCGATATCATCATTGTACATGGCCTGCATCCGCTCTTTACCGAAGAATTACGCAGTCTGGCACAGGTGCGCATTTACCTCGACCCTGAAACGGCTCTGCTCCAGTTCTGGAAAATTATGCGCGATAGCACCATGCGCGGTTATACCATTGAGCAGGTGCGGCAGCAGATGGCGGCGCGCCGCCGCGATAGCCGCTTGTACGTTCATCCTCAGAAGAAATTCGCTGATATCATCATCCGCTTCTCGCGCGGTAGTTCCTACTATCGCACGCATGATCTGGCGCACCTTGATGTGCGGCTCATCGAATCCAAACAGGCTCCAAAGATCGATTTAACCGATGTACTTGAAGTATCGAAGGATGGCAACTATCCGGCGCTGCGCCTGATGGAGCGGAAATACGCCGAAAAGTTACGTGACGTTCTGGAAATAGACGGCAACATCAGCCACGAAAAAGCCTGCGAGTTGGAGGATTGTATCTGGGCGCACATGGCAAGCGCGAGCCACTTGCGCCCGGATCGTCTCGGCTTGCTGGGCCGCTTTTACATCGGTAATACGCTGCGCCAGAGCGATACTCTGGCACTGACGCAGTTGATTATGCTATATCACGTCGTCAGGGCCTACCAGCGTATGCAGCAGAATGGGTGTTTGCTGCGGCCGCTTTAGCTATAAACAACAGTGGGAGCCAGCGCCACGCGCTCGATCTTCAGATTCATGGCCGCCAGGCGCGGGACGATGTCGCCGTAGCCGCGCTCCAGGAAATGGATACCGGTAATCGTCGTCGTGCCGCGCGCGATGGCCGCCGCGATGACATATGCCAGCCCGGCCCGCAGGTCCGGGATGGAGATTGATTCCACGGCGGTGAATGGTGTTGGCCCGATGATAATGGCGCTGTGTTCGTAATTCCGGTCGCGATAGCGGCAGGGCGTTTCTCCCAGACAGTATTTCGCGACTTGCGTTTTAGCGCCCAACCTGTCGAGCGCCTTGAGATAGCCGAAGCGTTTCTCATAGACGGTCTCGTGAATGATCGAGATGCCCTCGGCTTGCGTGAGCAAAATAGCAAACGGCTGCTGCCAGTCAGTGGAGAAGCCGGGAAAGACATCGGTTTCAATTACCGCGGCCCGTAAGGATTCTTTACGGAAGAAGCGAATGCTGGTCGGCCCCTGTAACTCAAAGCCGCCGCCGACCTTCTGATAATACGAGAGGAAATTGCCCAGCGTATCGGGGCGAATGCCATGCACCGTCACGTCGCCGTTGGAGGCGCAGGCCAGCGATGCCCAGGATGCTGCTTCTATGCGATCTCCGAACACTTCCATGCGCGTGCCGGTCAGTTTTTTGACGCCGTCGATGCGAATCTCGCGCCCTGGCGAAGTGAAAATGATCGCGCCCATCGAGCGCAGCATGGTGATCAGTTCATAGATTTCCGGCTCGATGGCCGCGTTTGAAATGACCGAGCGCCCTTCGGCCAGCACGCCGAGGAACAGGCACGTTTCGGTCGCGCCGACGCTGGGATAGGGCAGGCTGATGTGCGCCGCTTTGAGCGATCCCACTTTGTGGGCGACATAGCCGACGGAAGTTTCCTCGACGATGCCGCCGAATCGCCTGATGGCATCCAGGTGAAAATCCACCGAACGATCGCCGATCTGGCAACCGCCGACGACCGGAACGGAGACAGTATCAAAATGGTGTAAGAGCGTGCTTAACAATAAAATAGGAACGCGATTACTGCCCGAATGAGGTACGGGGACGTTAGCAACGCGCATAGTGGAGGGATCAATGGTGACAAGCTGGTTGTACGGTCGGTGAACCGAGACGCCGATAGAAGTAAGCAGTTCAACAGTGATGTCAACGTCACCGATGCCGGGAACGTTGGTGAGCGTCGTGGGAGATTCTCCTAATAGAGCGGCAACCATAGCTTTTATGACAAAATTTTTTGCCCCCAGGCAGTTGATTTCACCAACTACTGGATAGCCACCTTCAATACGATAACCATAGGTATTCTGATCTGACATTGATTGATCTTCCTTTGCGTTGGGAATGATATCCCTGACATCCAGAAAGATGCCAGGGATAAGCATTGCACGTTATACATTTAATACTTGTAAAAGTGCTGGAGCGTTTCTTCTTCCGGGGTTTTGTCCTTGAAGAAATCCAACTCGGCGCGTTTGACTGCGATGTACGAGCGGGCCAGCAATGGCCCCAGCGCGTCCGTCAGCACCTGATCGCGCTCCAGTTCATCCACGGCCTCGTCAAGCGAAGTGGGCAGAAGACGAATGCCGCGCTGTTCGCGCTCCTCATCGGAATAGTTGCCGGGATCGATATCCTGGGGTTCGCCGGGATCGATCTGGTTCAGAATGCCATCCAGGCCGGCGGCAATGTAGCCGCCTATTGCCAGGTAAGGATTGCCACTGTGGTCGGCGCACTTGAGTTCTAGATTGATGGACTCTGCCTCGCGGCCCCAGAAGAGCGATGGCACGCGGATCGCGCCTTCGCGGTTGTCGAAGCCGTAAGCGCCGTAAGCCGAACTCCAGAAGTGTGGCAACAAGCGGCGATAGGAATTGGGACTGCCGCAAGTAAGGGCGACGAGGCCGCGAATGTGCCGCAGTACACCGCCAATGAAATATTTCCCGGTCTGGCTCAGACCGCCGCGCTCGTTTGGATCGTAGAAAACGTTACGTCCTGGCCTTTCGCTATTTTTTGCTCCCCACAGACTCAAGTGAATGTGAGCGCCGCTGCCGGCCTGGTCGAGGAACGGCTTTGGGGCAAAAGTCGCGACGAGATCGAAGGCGCGAGCGACACCGCGTATGGTATCGCGCACAAGGCAGACATTGTCGGCGGAACGCAGCGCGTCGGCATGGCGGATCGAGAGTTCCTGCTGTGCTGGTCCCAACTCGTTGTGGAACAGTTCGACGGAGAGGCCGACTTTTTCCAGCGCTTCCAGAATAGTGTCGATCACCTCTGCCTCATCATCTAGCCCACGGCTGCTGTAACAGAGGCTATCATCGGCAGCTATATAGCCATTGCCCTCTCTACGAGCGAGGTAAAATTCATGCTCGACGGCAGACTCCGCGCGCATCCCCTGTTCAGACAGGCGCGCAACCATGCGTTTGAGGAAGGTGCGCGGGCAGGCTTCCCATGGCTGACCGTCGGTACGGATCATGTCGCACATCATGCTGCCGGTGTTAGGAACATAGGGCAGGATCACGAAGGTTGCTGGGTCGGGGATCAGACGGAACTCGCCGACCGGTCCCATGCCTTCGACGGCAGCGAGCGATTCGACTCCGGTAAACGCCTGCATCGCCACGGTCTGCCCGATGCCTTCGCGCATTCGCGAAGCCAATTTCGAAGCGTGAGTTGTTTTGCCGCGAATGATGCTCCCATTGTCACAATAGAGGAATCGTACCAATCTCAGGTTTGCGTTTTGTGCTTGCCGCACTACGTCCTGGGCATTCATGTACTTCGTATGCTCCTATTCCATCTAAGTAGTAAGAGGTAGAAATAGTCAAAGACAGCGCCGCTTGTAGTATATCAAAGAAAATGGCTAGAACACAAGATAAGGGACTTTTGTGCGAATCCTTCTGCCGCCGCCGACAGAAGGATTCGCACAAAGGATAGCTTTATCGGTGGATGCATTCCTGAGCGAACAAACGCACGGACTCGAGATCTTTCGAGTCGGGCAGGAAGACGATCACCTCTTGCGTTCCGGCCTCCTCGATCTCTGCCAGGCGGCGGCGAATCGTCGCGGGCGTGCCGACCAGTTCGCGCTCCTGTAATTGCGCGCGCGGTGTTCCCGCGTCGAAGGCGCGCGCTTTGGCGAATGCCTCATCCTCGGTGCGCGCGATGGCGCAGCTAAACGAGGAAGTGCGTTTGATGCTGTTATAATCGCGCCCCACATTTTCGCAATGTTGTTTGAGAATGGCGAACTTATGTTTAAGGCCCGCGACATCTTGATGCCCGATATTGCAAGCATCGCCGTACTGCGCCACCAGCTTGAGCGTCACCTTTTCGCCGCCGCCGCCAATGAGCAGGGGGATGTGCGGCTTCTGGGTGCCCTTCGGCTGGTTGACGGCCCCGTTGACATGATAGTACTTGCCCTCGAAGACCGCTTCGTCCTGCGTCCACATTGCCAGGATGACTTGTATGGCCTCGCGCAGGTAGCGCAGGCGTTCGGGCGCGTCGGGGTAATCGTAGCCATAGGCGCGATATTCATGTTCGTACCAGCCTGCGCCGATGCCGAAATCAAGCCGTCCATGTGACAGCGTATCAACGGTACTCGCCATCTTTGCCAGCAGCGCGGGATTGCGATAGCCGTTGCATGTCACCATCTGCCCGATGCGTACTCGCTGAGTATCGCGCGCCAGGGCCGCTGTACTCGTCCAGCATTCAAATGTCACTTCCTGCGTGACAGTAGGGACTGTATGAAAGTGGTCAAACAGCCAGATCGAATCGTAACCTTCTGCCTCAGCCGTCTGTGCCACGCGAGTCATGGTCTCATATGCTTCGACGGGATCAGCAATGCCCACCAGATCGAGCCGCCAGCCCTGCGGGACCATGACGCCAAATCGCAAAGTCATAGATAAAAGCCTTTCTTATAGCCATTGACTATGAAGAACTGAAAAAGTAACATGTTTACTTTTCTCCAGCTCTATTACGTAATAAAAAGAGGTGGGGCGTCAAGGTGCGGGGAAAAGAGGTTTTCCAGGTTTCATCCGTCGATAGGAGGCATTCTTGTTCCTTCGGGTACTTCTCGTTATGATGTAAAGGATTCCATTGCTACCTTGCTCGCGAACGGTGCCAATTTCGCCTCGTCCAGTTTGCCGTTTGTGCGCACGCCGCTACAGATATCGATGGCAAATGGCTCGACTGTTCTGATCGCATCTGCTACATTGTCGCTGTTCAGTCCGCCTGCCAGGAATATCGGCACGGTGAGGGCCTCTCGAATAGCGCGGCTGATCTCCCAATTGTGGATGCGACCCGTGCCGCCCAGTTCTTTTACAGCTAGCGACGGGTTGCCGGAATCCAGCAAGATGCCGTGAACGTGTGGAGCGACCTCAATTGCTTCAGCTAAGGATTCCTCGCCTGCCACATGAATCACTTGAACGATAGCAATACCAGGTAATTCTCGCTTTAACTTCGTATAGCCATCAATCGGGAAGCGATCAACGAGTTGCAGCGTGTTGGTGCGACAGCGGTGTTGTTGTACAATGACGGCTTCAGGCGTCTGCTCGCTTGTGAGCAGGAAAGAACTGAGGCCGGGAGGGATACTATCAGCGATCTCGGCGATTAGATCTTCGGCGATCACGCCCGGCCCGCTGGGCATTTTCGAGACGAGGCCCAGCGCGGACGCGCCATAGCGGATGGCAAGTTGTGCCTCTTCCTTGCTGCTGATGCAGCAGATTTTGAAGCGTGTTTTGTGTGTTGGCTGCATGGTAGTCCCTTTGCAAAATGTGAGCCTGACATCGTAGAAATTTGCTTCGCGTTTTGCAGTGCGTATGGTTTCTTAATGTGAGCTAGAAATAGTATAGTCCAGCCTGTCAACGGCGGTCATCGGACGCCAGGGTTTGTTCGCGGATGTGCCGGGCGCGCTGATAGAGCGATCGGACGCATCACGTCAGGGAAGTAAGTAGTCGTCTTCTGTCTGCAAAGGAATCTATCTCATCGATTACATGGGAAAGAGTCCTTTATTCTGTGAAGTTCTGCTCTTTGGAAAACGTAATATCTATGATCGATATATTTTTGGCACGAATAAAGGAACCTGTGGTACACTATCGCGCAGGTAGCCATGTGAGGCTGGCCTGGAAGGAGTCGTTGATTGCTCCGCAAAGATCGCATCCACGAGGCGTTACGATCCTTGTGTACTCAGCGACCGGCACAAAGTGGTG
>DATLSW010000096.1:0-2849 GCA_035533955.1 Ktedonobacteraceae bacterium
CCGGCGCGTTCACGACTGGCATAAATGGGGCGGCATCCTTAAAGCCGAACAGTTGACCAACGATTACGCCAGATTTCTCTATGGCATGTCTTCGCCGCTTCCAGAATCCTACCGGGAGAACATCAACAATCATGGCTACCATTTGCAAAGTGGGGCCGCGCTCTTTTTCCCTGGCGCGAACAGCGATCTCGTGCGCCTTGCCTTTGCCGCTTCGGCAGCGACACAATTGAAATGACTGAATGTTTGAAGGACGGTTCAGAAGGGGGAACGTCCATGCAGCATGACTCCGGCAAAGATGACCCGTGCATCATCGAAACCAATCAGGATGAAGACACGTCTGAGCAGATCTCGCTCGGTTCGCGCGCCACGGCGCGCCTTGTTTCCATGCGCTGCCGCGAGAGCAGGGAACAGTCCTTGCCCGGCCAGGATTACGCTATCCTGATCAGCAATCCCTCCGGCACATCGTTTAGCCTGTGCGTCTGTGATGGCGTCGGCAGTTCATACAAGGGCAATTTCGCGGCGCGCTATTTAGCCGGCTGCCTCGTAGCGTGGCTGCAAAAGCTGCCCGCGCTGCCGCGACATTCCGGCAAGCTGATCAGGCCGCTGCATTCGCGCCTCAACCAGTGGGCGCGCGAGGCCCAGCAGACGCTGAACGATTTCGCCATCGCGCCCGACGCGCCTGAACTGGTGCGCGAAGTTCTCGCTGAACTGCGTCAGACGCACGGCAGCGAGACGGTTTTTTTCTGCGGGCGCGTCGATTTTGTCACGCCTGCCGCGTCCAGACCCGCGTTTGTCAGGCGCGCCGCGCCGCCCATCGCCGCGCAGGGCGTTTTTCTATGGATGGGCAATGTCGCAACTCAGTTGTTCACTACGGCGGATCACGTTATCGACCTGGGCGAAAAAGAGAACGACGCGCAGCGCTGGTCTACGGCGCGCGGAAGGCGCGGCGATCTGACCGTGCGTGGCCTGACACTTGAGAGCTTTGAGCGTCTGCTCATCTACACCGACGGCCTGCGTGCTATCGGCGATAAGCTGGCTGTCCTGAACGCTGATGAACTGGACGCGGAGATGCAAAACTTGCTGGAGCAACCTGCCAACGACGACATGACCGTCCTGGACATTCAATGGCTGCACACTGATCCCGATCCTGGAAAGGAAGACACGCCGTAATGGACTTTCAGCCCACGCGCTCCACAGTTTTGACCATCGACGATAGCGCCTACCAGTTTATGCCGCACCCGTTCTTTCTGGACGAAGTGTACGCCCAGGAAGGCGGCGAAGCCGTCATTTACCAGGTGCGTAATACGATCAGAAATATCCTCATGGCGCTGAAAGTCACCAAACCCCTCTATCGCGGGGAGCAAATCGCCCGCGCCGCGACAGCCCTCGCGCCCTATAAAGATATCGCCGGTCTGCGCGTAGGCGACCGTCTCTGCCTGACGAAGCCGCGCTACGCGAAGTTGATCGCCGCCTATCCCGACCTGGAATACGCCATTCTCATGCCCTGGCTCAGCGGGCATACCTGGGCTGGCTTTCTCCTCGACCGCGTGGCGGCCACGCGCTATACGCACGAGCAGGCTCTGGCCCTGGCTTTAGCCACAGCCCATGTTCTCTGGGACCTGGAAAGCCATCACCTGACGCATACCGATATCGCCGGAGGCAACATCATCATCGCGCCAGATACGCGGCGCGTCGAACTGCTCGACATCGAGAGCCTTTACGCGCACGGCACGCCAGTTCCCAAACTGCGCAGCATGGGCTCGCCCGGCTACCAGCAGCGCAAGCTTGATCAGCGCGGCCAGTGCCGCCCGGAGGGTGATCGCTTCGCCGGGGCGATTTTGTTGGCCGAGATGCTTTCCTGGTGGAGTCCGCAGGTGCGCGCGCTGACACCCAATCACGCGGAGTCGCTGTTCCAGCCGCTCGAACTGCAAATCACCGACCAGTATCACCCGGCCTACCCGCGCCTCTCCGCCGTGCGCAACGCCCTCTACACCATCTGCCCCCCGGCCCTCGCGCTCTTCGATCAAGCCTGGACCTCGCCCGATCTCGCCCAATGCCCAGAATTGAGCAGTTGGGCTATGTGTTTGATTCAGGGGAGACGGGGATGATGAGTTGGAAGGAAACATAAAGCCACTGCCACAATTTTTGCATATGTTATCTAAATAATCATCGCTTCTCATGATTGATTTTTGATATAGTCCCTGCTACTATAGAGCGGAAGAGCTTCTTTCATATTTGCTCGTACAGGCTCTTTAATATTTATCAAGGGGGTTGGTTTGAAAAGAAAAACATTGCTTACCGTTCTCTCCGGTCTGCTCAGCCTGGTCGCCGCGCTGACGCTCCTCGCTCCGTCACTGGGGTTGCAGGGCATCACCTTCGCCAGGAGCAGGTCCACCGCGCTGGACGCCAGTCCTCCGGTGACGTACTATGGCGGCCCGGTCATGCCTGGGAACGTCAGTGTCTACGCGATCTTCTGGTTTCCTGGCGATCAGGGCGATATGAGTACCTACATTTCCTCCATCAAACAGTACTACCAGGATGTTAGCGGCAATCGCTTATACAACATGCTCTCCGAGTATGCCGGGCATAATGGCACGCCTTCCTCAACGACCTTGCGGGGTTCCTGGGAAGATACCGGCAACCCCTATGACTCGACCATCACAGCCCAGGATTTCAGCAATGAGGTCAAGCGGGCCATCGCCGCCAATAATTGGCCCACCGGTGGCTATACCAACTATTTCCCCGTCTACACGCTGCCAGGAGCGAATGTCTTCAGCCATCTCACTGGAACTCATCTCTCTTTTGGCCCGCCGGATCATCTCACCATCTATGGCTTTGTGACCTATTGT
>DATLSW010000097.1:0-16550 GCA_035533955.1 Ktedonobacteraceae bacterium
TTCTTGCGCGGCCACCGGCAAGCGCCGCGTCTTGATCAGCGTTTGCAAGTGATAGGAAGGCACGGTTTGCAACAAATCAAGATCATTCTGCTCCATCGTACTCCTCCTCGTGCAACAATGGATTTTGTCCGCGCCGTTTGATCTCCTCAGTAAGACGTTCGATGCCCTGTTTTTTGAGAATCATGAACGTGGGCGTGATGGACTGCACGATGTGTTGCTCAACCGATGTCGTCATAGACAGCTCGCGCATCACCGAGGAATCGGCAATTTGTAGCAAAGATACACCGGTATAGAGACGCACGCGGCCATAACTGGCGATCCACTGCCCTATCTGTTCCAGTAGTTGTTCCAGGGCAGTAGGGGCGGTGGCTCTGCCCCGCCCGCGTAAGAGCGCGAGCAAAGACGACGCATCCTGGCCGCGACCGAGAGCGCCAGCCAGCGCCGAAGGCGTGAGGCGATAGCGGAGAAGGCCATCATGCACGCCCGCAGTTTCTGCGAATGCCTCAATACGCTCAATGAACGGCCATGCCGCCGCGCTCGCGGGAACCAGCAACTCGCCCTGCTCTCCCACAAGGATGGGTGGGGCGACGGCAAGCGTCGCCCCTACCCCTGTATCTGTGGGTATCGAGGGTAGGGGCGACGCTTGCCGTCGCCCTGGCTCACTCGCCGTCTCTGGCCGTCGCCCTGGCTCGCTCGTCTCCCGCGTCGCAAGTTCGTTTCCATTTAAGAACAGCCCGGCGAGCGGGGTCAGGCTGAAGGCCAGCAAACGCCCGTCAGGGGCCAGCGCCAGGTCAGCTATGCCCCACCAGTGCAGAGGGCCGCATAGCAATCGTTCCAGGTAGCGGCCCTCGGCGCGCATCCAGTCGCTCATCTGCGTCGGCTGCAACGGGCGTCCCTCTTCTTGCTCAAGCCACCAGTGGGGCGTAGGAAACAAACGCTGCCGCTTTTGCAAAAAAAGCGGGTTCAGCCGGTAGATAAAACGAGCGAAAGCAGGGAACTGTATCCACTGGTTGATGGGAACCTGGATAAGACAGGCGAGCAATATCTGACGCGCTTCGCTGTTCTCCTCCTCCAATTCTCCGCCGCGCAAGAGCGGGTAATTCGTGAGCGTGGTACGGCAGCACAGGCGCAGATGCTCCGTTTGCAGTTCAAACAATTCGTCATAGCCGGGCTGCGTGATCCAGAGCGTGAAGAGATCGCGCGCGATTTCAGCGCGCGCCTCCCCCAATAACAACCGGGCTGCATTGGGCAGGACGCGCAGGCCGGGTGCTTCACTCTCGTCTTTGTAGAGGATATCGGCCAGACGCAGCAAGCGCACGGCATAGCGCAAAAAATCGCGCGATCTCGGCAGCACCGTCTCGAGGCTATCGAGTATCGCGACAGTGGGATATCCGGCAGGCGGCGGAATAATCGTCATCTCCGCTGTACCAGCGCTACCGATTGGGCGTGCGGGAAAAGCCATAGAGGGAGGACGGCGCGGCTCCTTCTCCTCCGACTCTTCCAGGCGCGCACCGACCAGGATACGCGCGACCAGCAGCAGGTCAGCGAGGAGCGCGTACGGTTCCACATGGCGTATCTCCGGCGCGGCGTCGCGCGCCGCGTGGATATCAAAAGGCGTCACCGGGAGTGGAACGCGCAGCGCCTTGCGCACTTCCATGGGTACATACCAGCCGATATCGATCAAACTTCCGCTCAGACCAATGCGCTGCTGAGACGAGCTGTTAATGCTGGTACGCAGCAGCAGAGCCTTGCTTTGCAGAGCCATCAGCGCGTTCTGCAATTTGCTGGACTGAGCAAAGCCGAAGCGTTCAAACAGGCCGTGCAGGTCTTCGTCGGTCACAGTGCCGCCCGCCAGGATGATGGTCGCCAGCAGTTGACCCAGCGGCTTCTCCAGCGCGCCGGCCACTTTGCGGATCGTCTCGGGCCTGCTCAGCGCGGCGGTAATGGCCTCAGTAAGCTGCTGTTTTGTCAGGCGTTCGGTGGCGATATCGTACTCGCGAGCCAGGGCGCGCAGTTCGCTCAGCCCCATCTGACCAAGGATATCCGCGAGGCCGCCGAGCGGTTCCGGCCCCCGACTGGCAAGCAAAGGACGACGAGTTTCCGACGGGCGCGGCGTTTTCCCGCCTGGCAAATCGTTCTGCTCCTCTCCTTCAAGTAGGAGCAAGGCTCTTCCCCGCCCAGGGGCAGGATCGGGATGATACGACGGCGGCGCGTCGGAGTTGCCAAAAGCAGAAGGGCGCGCGAGCCACTCGTAGAGCAACGCGGCGGCATGAGCGCAGACGGCAGAGGAGCCGGGAGTGCAGGAACAAGCGACAATCCAGCTAGTGGAGTCGAGCAGTTCCACGTCAACGCTACAACGGAGCGCGTCTCGCTCATCGTAGCCCGCTATGCCGGCAGAACCGCGCGCGTGCGACAGATCGACGATGCCAGATAATTGCGCGCCCTGGCGCAGTGCGGGCCGCACCGCGCCCACACGGCTATATTCCTGTCCAAGCGAAGCAACCGTCAGTCCCGCCATGCGAATAATATCCGCCGCGCGCAGGCGTTGCAGCGCCCCTGGTACAACCTCATCCATATATGCAGCCTATCGAAAGTTAACATAATGTGAAAAACGTCATGTTATCATAGCACGAAAAAGCGGGTATGGTCAATTGTTTGTGTGCGCCCGGTTGCCCTTTGCCCTTGACATTGACGCCGTGGGAAGCCGCGCCCATCTTGAAGGAGAGCCTCGGCTCCGGCCCATCCTTCCTGCGCTCCTACTTTGACGCTACTGCGGCCTCTTCGCTCGCGGATTTTGAACACGAGGCAGTACGCCACCCCGTTTTTGAAATTATGTAGAGACATGACCCTGATGTATGTTGTGCAACCTCAGCACTATTCGAACTCATACAGCACATTCGCCACGGCGGCCAGGGCCGCCGTTTCAGCGCGCAGGATACGTGACCCCAGTGTGATGGGCTGGACGCCGTGCTGGCGGGCAAGTTGCACTTCCTCGGCGGTCAGGCCGCCTTCGGGGCCGATGAAGATGAAGACAGGCGCAATGAATTGCGCCGCCACATTGTTCCCTATCACTTTTCCCGGCGCTGCATGTTCCGCGGCGACAGCGTGCAAGGTATGATCGCGTTCTTCCTCCCAGGGAATGATAGCCAGCGCGCCAGGGGGAATGTCACTGAGCGCGAGCGGCAGCGAGCGGATGGGCAAGAGCGCGGGCAGGCGCGCGCGCCCGCACTGCTCGGCAGCCTCCTGGATAATGCGCTGCCAGCGCTGGATTTTGGCCGCGCCAACCTCTTCCAGACCAGCCGTTGAACGACGGCACAGGATGGGGACGAAGGTTGTCACGCCCAGTTCAACGCCTTTTTCCAATATCCACTCGAAACGCGCCGATTTGAGCATTCCCTGGCAGAGCGTAATACGGACGCGCGGCTCGGCTTTGCCGGGGCGGCGCTCGACCACTCGCACGATCACGCCCGCGCGCGCGCTGCCGGAGATGGCGGCGCTGATCTCGTCGCCGCTGTTGTCGAGCAAAACAAGTTGCTCCCCGACTTGCAGGCGCAACACGTCCCGTACCTGATGAGCCAGTGACTCAGGTAAAGTGATGGACGAAGATTGTAGGAGTGATGGTTCAATGAAAAAACGATGCATATTATCCTGGTTTGCGCATGATCAGAGCGATCCAATCATCGATCATGGCATAGTCCAGCGTTTGCAAGCCCGCGGCGACGAGCGGGCCTTCGGCTTCGGGCAGACGCGCTTCGATGATGCCGCCGGCGATCAGCAGGGCTCCCGAAGCCAGAACCTGGGCCAACTGCGGAGCCATGCCACCGATAATGTGCGCCAGGATGTTTGCCAGCACCAGATCGTACTGCCCGGCCAGGCGGGTCGCCGTCTCCGCGTCCAGCGTGCCGGACGTGACGCTGATAATGTCGCTCAGGCCATTGATGGCGGCGTTGGCGGCGGCGCTCTCCACGGCCACACTGCTGTTGTCGATGCCATCGACGCGGGCCGCGCCGAGTTTCGCCGCCGCCAGCGCCAGGATGCCCGATCCCGTGCCGACATCAAGGATGCGCATCCCTGGCCGCACATATGTTTCAAGCTGCTCCAGGCACAGGCGCGTCGTAGGATGCTGGCCCGTGCCGAAGGCCATCCCTGGATCGAGTTCGATCACCGCCTCGTCAGCTTTCGGCGCGTAGTCGCGCCAGGATGGACGAATGACCAGTCGCCGCCCGATGTGGGTCACATGAAAGTAGTCTTTCCAGGTGTTGGCCCAATCTTCCTCGTTGAGAACGCGCGTTTCCAGGTCGCTTACAAAGTGCGCTCCCAGACTCTTGAAGTGCCATAGACCCTCGGCCACGCTCTGTCGTATCTCAGCTTCCGCGCCGTCCATCGGCACATACGCTCGCACCAGCACTGATTGGCCCGTCAGTACGCGGTATTCTTGCCCTTCATCGATCAGTTCAATCGGCTCCTCGATAGCAACGCCCCCCGGCGCGTAGCGGTTCAACAATTCGCTGACCGACTCAACGGCTTCCGGGTGCGCTCGCACCGTCAGTTCTAACCATTGCATAACGTAATATTCGCTCCTGATCTTCATCCCATGAAGCTCGTCCTTCTTTTTGTAATCTTCTCATGGCAGTGTATCATAGCGAGCGTAGGGCCGCAATGATGGGTTTTCAGCAAGAGCATCCCTCTACGCGAGCAGCAAAAAAGCGGCAAAGTAGAGCGTTGCCGCCGCCGTCCACGCCTGTACATTACAAGAGCGATGATAATCGGCGAGAAACCAGTCTCCGGCAAGATGATGCGAGCGCACCCAGTATGATGGCTGGACGGTATAAAGCTCCACGGGCCGCTTAAAAGCGTAGAGCGCCTGCAAGACAGACTGCGTCAAGCGGATCGCCTCTTGTTGGAAACCGTAGCGACTCAGGCCCAGCGCCACCACACAGTTATCGAAAGGCCAGATCGTGCCATTGTGATACGCGAGCGGATCGTAATAGTAGGCGGTGGTAGAAAGAGTACGTAACCCCCAGGGCGTCATCATATCTGGCTGCATGAGGCGCTCGCAAATCCGCTGCGCATCGTCTTGCGCTAAGCAACCGCTCCAAAGCAAGTGACCTGGATTAGTTGAGACCACCCGGACCGGCTGTTTGTCGCCATCCAATGCCATTGCCGGAAAAAGGGAACTGCCATCCTCGAACCAGAAGCTGTTGATCCCTTGCTTGAGACGATCCAGGCGCTGTTCTATTTCAACCCGTCGGAATAAGGACCCTATCGCGCCCGTCTGCGCCTCATCCCCGCTCGCCAGATCGTCGTGTTTGCTCGCCAGCGCAAGATAGGCATGATACGCGGCCCAGGCATAGCCCTGGACTTCGATCCATGCTACCGGGTGTTTCACTGGTCGGTGATCCGGCATCTGGATTGATTCGCCGCTATCTTTCCATACCTCATTGTCCAGTCCGATACCGCGCGGATTGCGTTTCTTATATTCTACCAGCCCGTCTCCATCCAGGTCCGACCAGTCCAGCATCCACCGGACGATAGCTTGAGCGGAAGGCCATAATTCATCGAGAAGCGCCGCGTCGTCAAACAACCTGTCAACGGCATGGAGGGTCACCAGGTAAAGAAAGGCGCTATCGAAAGAACCATAGTAGCGCCCATCAATCAGCGGCCAGCCAGCCAGGGTGTGTCTTTCAGGCACAGGGACCCAATATTCATGGATAATGCGTCCGGGCTGCTCTTCATTTACGTCGTTGATCACTGTCCCTTGCAAACGAGCAAGGCTACGCAGTACCGTTGCCGCGAGATTGTGCAGCCAGTTCATATATTCGGGAACGACGATATCCGTAGGGAGCCGATTCTTCCGTAAGGACCCTATCGCGCCCTGCTTCACCGCGTCCTGCAATAACCGCGCTGCTTCAAGTGCGAACAACACGGTCCAGAGCGAATCGCGGCCAAAAATGGCATGGAAATGATCATCCATCCCACTGGCTGAGATGCCCAATGGCGATTGGAGCGACTGCAACGCAGTCATTGCCTCTTGCCAGAGATGATGCAAGACCTCGCCCGTAGGGGCCAGATTCATCGCGCTCGCTCCGCCCGCGAGGTCATTGCGCTGTAGGGGCTGCGGCTTGTCCCCGCCCGGTTGCTCCGTATTGTTCACGTTACAGATACCTCCTATCGTTTGTACGATGTAACGCGAGAAACGGTTGGCAGTAACGCGATGCTTCTTATCCTTTCACGGCAGCGGCTGTCGCGCCTTCAATGAAGTAGCGCTGGAAGATGAAAAACAAGATCAGGATAGGAATCGTGTTAAACATCGAAGCCGCGATGAGCAGATTGTACTGCGTATAGTTGGCGCTCTTATAGAAGAAGAGGCCAAGCGGCAGCGTGTACATGTTCTGGGTTCCCAGGACAACCAGAGGCCACATGAAATCGTTCCACGCGGCCTGGAAACTCACAATGGCCGCGGCGGTGAGCGCGGGTTTGACGAGCGGCAAGATAATCGACCAGAAGGTGCGCCAGCGCGTCGCGCCGTCGATCATGGCCGACTCTTCTAACTCTTTAGGCAACCCCTTCATGAACTGCACCATCAGAAAGACCGTGAACGGCTGCGCCATCGCCGGTAGAATGAGCGCGAAGTAGGTATTGAGCAATCCCAGATTATCCATCACGAGGAACTTGGGGATCAGCGTCACGGCCAGCGGAATCATCATCACCGCCAGCGTCAACGTGAAAATAAATTCCTTACCGGGGAAATTCATGCGCGCAATGGCGTAGCCGGCCATGGCGGAGAAAAGCGTATTGAGTACCAGCGCAGCTCCAGCGTAGATAAAGGCATTGAGAATCCAGCGCAGGAAGAGCGAATTACTGATAATCTGCTGGAAATTCGACCATACCCAGGGACTGGGTAGGAGACTTGGCGGGAAAGCCAGCACCGCTCCCGGTGTTTTGAAGGAGGAGATGGCCGTATAGACGAGCGGCCCTAACGATGAAATCGTAAAGATGATCAGAAAAGCATAGATGATGATATCCGACACGCGCAATGTCCTGCGCGGCGGCTTTTCTCGCGACACGGCGTTTGCCGAGAGCTGATCCTGGGATGCTGTTATCTGTGCCATAATCTTTCTCCCATAGGGGGCCGACAGCCTCTCATTACCCACGTGGGGCGTGCAACCCGTCCGGGGGACGGGTAATAATAATGAGAAGTAATAATCGCGCCCCATTTCAAGACGCGATCAGTAGACTCTACTGGTGCTTGGATCGATCAGACGGCGCTGGATCAGCGTCACGATCATAATGACGATGAAGAGAATTACCGACTCAGCGGCGGCCAGGCCGAAGTGTGCATTCTGGAAAGCGTCGTTATAAATCACCAGCATGGGCGTCAACGTCGCATTGACCGGCCCACCGTTCGTCATGAACTTGGCCTGGTCGAACATCTGAAACCCGCCAATCGTACCAAGCGCCACGACAAAGAAAATGGCAGGGCGCAGCAATGGCACGGTAATGTTCCAGAATGCCTGGAAACGATTGGCGCCATCTAATTTAGCCGCTTCGATGAGTTCTTTCGGGATATCCTGCAAGGCCGCCAGGAAAAAGATCATGAAGGCAGCGGCAGTCGTCCAGATGTTGAGGATCATGATCGCCGGCAGCGCGAACGTTGTATTATCCAACCAGTCTGGGCCATGAACACCGATCAAGGAAAGCAGGTAGTTAATCACACCATCCTGATTGTAGAACCACAAGAAGATCAACGACGTCGCGACCGAAGAGGTCAGGGCCGGAATGTAAAAGATGGTGCGAAAGACGCCTTTCGCAAAGAGCGTGTTTTGCAGGATTACCGCCATGAAGAGCGCCAGGACTGTTTGTCCTATCACAATCACCACTACAAATTCAATGATATTGCCCATCGAAGTCCAGAAATCGCTCAAGCCCGGATTGGAGAGCTGGCTGAAGAGTATCTGGTAATTGCGCAAACCCACAAATACCGGTCCGGTAAAGCCAATGTCTAACTGAAAGAGGCTTAAACCGATGCCATAGAGCGACACAAACACAATGAACACAAACAGGACGATCAGATAAGGCAGCATAAAGAGATAAGCCGCGAGCGTCTCTCCCGGACGCGCTTTGGGTTTATTGCTCAACTGGCGGCGTAGCCTCCGTCTCCCCCTGGCGGTGAGAGGCGGAGCCGAAGCCACCGATGGTGCTGCTGGTTGTGTAGCCATACAAACTCTCCTTTGATCCTTCTACCTCTACATCTGTAGGGCCGACCCCACTACATGTAGCGGCCCCTCTTGTGGGAGTCGGCCCTACAGATAGAGCGTGTAATAGCAAATCCGGTGGTGTAGCTGCGCAACTGACGAGCTTGCTGGGAGCAAGCTCAAGCGCAGCTACTCTACCGGATTTGCTATTATCCACCCTGAAGCGTGTTATTCACTTTGGTGGCAGCATCATTCAGCGCCGACTGCGCGGTTTGTTTGTTGAGCATCACTGCCTGCAAGGCCGTAGCAAGATCGTTGTGAATGGCGAGGTCTTGCGGGCCGTAGTAGTCAGCATAGCCGTAGGTAGCCGCGTCAAACAGCACTTTGAAATCAGGATGCTGGGTAAAGTAGGGATCGTTTGCCAATCCCTTGATCGTCGGCAGCGCGAAACCGGCATCGAGCTGGCTCTTTTGCACCGTCGTTCCGGTCATATACTTGATCAGTTCCCAGGCGGCTTCGGGATATTTTGTCCCCGAATAGGCGGACCAGGCGTTGGTGAAGATCAGGTTCGCGCGCTTCCCCGTCGGAGCAACAGGCAGTGGCGCGATGCTATACTGAATGTTGGGATAGGTAGTTTGCATGTACGGGATCAGCCACGGCCCTTCAATCGTCATAGCGGCTTTGGCTTTTCCAAAAGCGTCGCCATTCCACGGCGCGCCTACCTGCGTTGGCAACACACCGGTGTGGTTCTTCAGGAAGCTATCATAGTATTCCAGGGAGGAGACGCCCGCCTGACTATTGAACGTTGCTTGCGTGCCATTCTTGTTGAGCATGGTGCCGCCATTCGCCAGCAAGAACGCGCCCCAACGCGAGGCATCCGCCGACAGACTGACGCCATAAACCGCGTTGGTTGAGCCAGCATTTTTCGTGAGCTTGGCGGCATCATTCTGGAAGTCCTGCCAGGTCCAGTTGGCGCTGGGAAAAGGCACGCCCGCCGCCTGGAACATCTGCTTGTTGTAAAACACGCCAAGCGAAGCCCAGTCTTTCGGCAGGCCGTACACCTGCCCGCCCGTACAAACAAAGGGATTGAGCAGCGCGGAATAATAATTGCTGGCGCTGACATGATCGCGCGCCATATACGGGGAAAGATTGAGCAATTTACTCGCGCTGATGTATTCACTGGACATATCCGGTGACAGGTAAAACACGTCCGGTACGGTTCCACCAGCTACATTGGCGCGCATCTTTGTCGGATAGTCGCCGGGGATGGGCGACCAGGTAATATGAATGTTGGGATGCAATTGTTCGAACTTTTGCAGGTTTGACTGCACCAGCGCATCTTCTGCTGGTGTTGACGTCCAGCCTGCCACCGTAAGGGTGACGTTGCCGCTCACAGGAGCCGCGGCCGTGGTGTTTGTGCTACTGGGACAACTGATATAGGGGTTGCCGCTCGCAATGCCTTGCGTCGCAGCGCCGCCATTACTGCTGCCGCTGCTGCTGCCGCTGCCGCAGGCTGCGAGAAGCAATGCCAGAACAATAACCAATGAGGCAAAATATCGTCTCATCATGAACCTCCTTGCCGCCGTCCGTCTTTGAACAACGGCTCTTTAGCTGAAAGCCAAAAGCTGATGAGTGCTGTAAACCTAAAAAGCTACTCCATTATAGACACGTACCAGGAAAGCAAAACGGATACAAGACTACCTGAGGTAAAAGGGTGATAAAATAGGGGTAACTCAAAAATTGAGGAACATATGCCGGAGAATTATCTGTATTACGGGGACAATCTCGCTATTTTGCGCCAGCAAGTCGGCACTGAGAGCGTGGATCTCATCTATCTTGATCCGCCATTTAACAGCAAGCAGAGCTACAACGCGACCGGAAAAGGCGGCGCGCGCTCCACGGCCAGAGCTTTCGCGGATACCTGGCGCTGGGATGAGACGGCGGCAGCAGCCTATGAGCAGCTTGCCACAGATGGCGGCAAGATCGCGGAGATGCTGCAAGCATTGCACGCGCTGCTCGGCGCGAGCGATCTGCTGGCATACCTGGTAATGATGGCCCCGCGCCTTGTCGAACTCTGGCGCGTCCTCAAGCCGACGGGCAGCCTCTACCTGCATTGCGATCCGGCCGCCAGCCACTATCTCAAGATCGTCCTCGATACGATCTTCGGAACCCGCAATTTCCGCAATGAGATCATCTGGCATTACATGACCGGCGGCGCGTGTAAAGAGCATTATGCCAGGAAACATGACATTTTGCTCTTCTATACACGATCAGATCAGTATCGCTTTTATCCAGAGCGGATCAAGGAGCCGCGCTCCGCGAAGGCTCTAGCGCGGGCGCAGCACCAGAAGGGCGCGCGCATCGCCAAAGAGGATACCGCCAAACTGCCGACCGATGTCTGGCAGATTCCCGCCTTAAATCCAATGGCCGCCGAACGCCTGGGCTATCCAACGCAGAAGCCGCTGGCGCTGCTAGAGCGCGTGATCCTGGCAAGCAGCAACGCGGGAGAAGTGGCGTTGGACCCCTTCTGCGGCAGCGGCACAACCATCGCGGCGGCGCAGCGTTTACAGCGCCATTGGATCGGCATAGACAGCGCCGCCGTCGCGATCCACTTTACGCAATGCCGCCTGCGCAGCGAGTTTGGAGTAGAAGTTACGGCGCGTCCGGTGAGTCCTGCCGCTGCTTCTTGAGGAACTCCTCGCGGGCCTTCTCCTCGGCGATGATGTCCGCCACCTCGTCAGCCATCGTGCGCCCCCCGCCGAGGCTGTCGCTGCCGTCACTCAGGATTTCGCGGGCGCGACCGCCCGGCTCAAACGGCCCGATGATGCCCTGCTCTTCGAGCAGATCGATCAGGCGGGCCGCGCGCGAATAGCCGATGCGCAGGCGGCGCTGCAAGAGCGAGATCGAGGCGCGGCCATATTCGCGCACGATCTCTTCGGCTTTTTCTAACAGGTCGTCGTCAAGCTCAAAGTCGTCGGAGTCCGATTGCCTGATCTCCCAGCCCGGCTCGACGAATTGCTCCGGCGCGGCAGGGGCCGCCGCGATCATGCCCTGGCTCTGACCCTGGCGCAGTTTCTGCTGCTTCCAGAACTCGACGAGCCGCTCGGCCTCGTCGTCGGCCAGAAACGCGCCCTGGATGCGCTCCGGCCTGCCCGCGTCCGCCGGGAGATAGAGCATATCGCCGCGACCGAGCAGGCGTTCCGCGCCGCCCATGTCGATGATCGTGCGCGAATCGACGGCGGAACTGACCATGAAGGAGATGCGCGTCGGGATGTTGGCTTTGATCAGGCCCGTGATCACGTCCACCGAGGGACGCTGCGTGGCGATGACGAGATGGATTCCCGTGGCGCGCGCCAATTGGGCGAGACGGCAGATCATGCCTTCCACTTCTTCCGGTGCGGCCATCATCAGATCGGCCAGTTCGTCGATGATAATGACGATGGCGGGCAGGTTCTCCAGCGACACATCGCCGTGAGTCAGCTTCTCCGCGCGCAGCTTGCGATAGCCGTCCAGGTTGCGCACGCCCAGGCGCGAGAAGAGGCGATAGCGCCGCTCCATCTCGTTGATGGCGTTTTTGAGCAGCGGCACCACCTTCTCGACTTCGGTCACGACCGGCACGAGCAGGTGCGGGATGCCGGTATACATGTTGAGTTCGACCATCTTGGGGTCAACCATGAGCAGGCGCACGTCATCAGGCGTGGCCTGCGTCAGGATGCTGGCAATGATGGCATTGAGCATGACCGATTTGCCCGCGCCAGTCGCGCCCGCGATCAAGAGGTGTGGCATCCGCGAGAGATCGCCCACACGCACGGTGCCGGCCACGTCGCGGCCCAGCGCGGTCGCCAGCTTCGATTTGGCTTTGGCGGACTGGTATTCCTTGCTCTCCAGCACCTCGCGCAGCGTGACGAGGCGGCTATTCTTGTTGGGAATCTCCACGCCGACGTAGGGGCGTCCCGGTACGGGCGCTTCCATGCGGATCGTTTTGGCCTCCAGCACCAGCGCGAGGTCGTTTTGCAGCGCCATGATGCGATTCACGCGCGTGCGCTGCTCGTAAAGAATGTTGCCGTTGGGGTCTTTGGCGGGTACATAGCGACCTTTCTCGTCCTGCACCATAGTAGGCTTGCCGGTGGGGCGAATGCCGAAACGAATCACCGTCGGGCCGATGCTGATGTCTGCTTCTCGCACTTCGGCCTCGACACGGAAACTGCGCAGCGTCTCCTGGATCAGCTTTGCCAGCCCAGGAGTATCGTCGCCCAGCAGGTGCGCCTTGACCTCTTCGGGATTGTTGAGCATCGTCAATTCGGGCAGCGGCCAGTTCGACGGCAGTGCCGACGCTGGCGGCGCGGCGGCGGGCGCGTTAGCGCGCATGGGCAGTTCCTGCATGGTGGGATACTTTTTCTGGCGGCGCTCGCGCTGGTTGATGGGCAACTCCGGCTGCACGGCCCCCTGCACCGCGTCCTGATGTTCGTCCGCGTCGAGCGGGGGAGCATTGCGCTGTCTGCGCGGAATGCTGCTGACTTTGCCTTTGTGCAGGTTGATGTCATTCTCTGGATCATCTTCAGCGTCGCCGAAATCGGCTTCGAAGTCGATATTACCCACGTCGTCGTCATCTTCGCTCGCGGCGGCCCGCGATTGCGCGAAACGGCTATGGACAGGGCGCTGGCCCAGGAACGGCGACGGGCGCGGCCCATTGCCCGCCGCTCCGCGATTGGACACGACCACGCCGCCCACGGCGCGGCCAAAGGCCGTCACATGGCTCAGTGTGACGCGGAACGTCACCATCGCGATGACAATGAACAGGACAATAAGGATCAGATGGCCGAAGAATCCCCAGCCAAGCAGCGGAAACGCCAGTATCGCGCCGATCACGCCGCCAACCTCTGCTTTGGGCGCGATCAAGTCGCTCTCGGCCATCAGGATCAGTGAAAGAACGATCAGCCCGATCACTAAGGGCCAGCGAATCAGGCGCTGCTTGCGCATTCCCTCCACAAGATGCGCGACAGCAAAAGCCACCAGCCCGATCGCGAGCGGATAGACCAGCCAGCCAAACAGCATGGTGAACGCGCCGGAAATGGCGCTGAGCAGCGCCGCGTGGCGAAAGATGGTGAGTGAAGCAAATAGCAGCAGCGCCAGCGCCAGCAGCACAACGCTCAAAATGCGCTGCTGGTGATGCGGTTCGAGGTTATTCCAGCCATTGAGTCCTCGGGCGATAAAGCGCGAGTCGGCAGGGCCGCCCGCGGGCGGCGTTGGGGATGGCGTGGCGCGCGTTGGGCCGGGATTTTTCTTCGCGCTTCCATTCCTTCCGGTGGAACCTCTCGTCGCAGCGCGCGCTTTCGCTTTCGTGGACGAGGCGCTGGTGCGCTGCTCGACGCGCTTGCCCTGCGAGTGCAGGCTCTCGCCGCCCACGACGTTACTGACGCGGGATGATGCCTGCGTGATATTCGGTACGAGCCGCTCACGCTGTTTGCCGGATTGCTCTTTGCTGCGCGCCATCGCTGGTTCTCTCTTTCTTGCTGAATTGAATGCCAGAGACACCCATATGATAGCGCACCTGTTCCAAAGAAGCAAGAGTTCAGGGGTTAAAACACAAAAAGCAGGTCAATGGCGCAAAGTTTTGCGCTATTGACCCGCGTTTTTGATAGGGCGCGATAAATCTAGCCCCTACCTTCTACACTTCCATGACGACGGGCAGGACGATGGGACGACGATGGGTCTTCTCGTAGAGAAAATCGCTCAGCGTATGCCTGATCTTGTCTTTGACGAACGACCAATCGGAAGCGTGTCCGTTCAGACCGGGGAACACTCCCATGACGCGGTCGCGCGCGCTCTCCAGCAGTTCCTCGGAGTCACGCATGTAGACAAAGCCGCGCGAGACGATATCCGGCCCGGCGAGCAGTTCACCCGTTTCTTTATCGACGGTGAGAACCGCCATCAGAATGCCATCCTGCGACAGCATCTGGCGGTCTCGCAGCACGATCTGGCCCACGTCGCCGATGCCCAGGCCATCGATGAACACGTTCTCGTTGGGAGTATGCTCCACTTTCTTGATCGCGTCGCGCGTGACTTCGATAACATCGCCATCCTCGGCAATGACCATGTGGTCATTGGGAATATTCAACGAGTGCGCCAGTTTGGCGTGCAGCATGAGCTGGCGATATTCGCCGTGAACGGGCATAAAGAACTGGGGGCGCAGCAAACCCAGCATCAATTTTAGCTCTTCTTGCGCGGCATGGCCCGACACATGTACGTTGGAAATGGCCTGATAGTAGACTTCCGCGCCCTGCCTGAACAGGCTGTTGATGGTGCGGTTGACGCTTTTCTCATTGCCCGGTACGGGCGTCGCGGACAGGATTACAGTATCGCCCGCCTGTATATGCACGAGGCGATGATCCTGGTTAGCGATGCGCGTGAGCGCCGAGGTCGGTTCGCCCTGGCTGCCTGTGCAGATGATCACCACCTGATCCGCCGGAAACTTGTTGATGTCTTCGGCGCGGATCAGCGTACCCGGTCGGATCGTCAGGTAGCCCAGTTCGAGCGCCATTTGCACGTTGTTGACCATGCTGCGTCCGACCAGCGCCACTACGCGCTCATAGCGCTCGGCGGTTTCGATCACCTGCTGCACACGCGAGATTAGCGAGGCGAAGGTGGCAAGCAGGATGCGCCCCGGCGCGTTGGCGAAAATCTTGTCGAACGAGTCGTTGATGACGCGCTCAGAAGGCGTGTATCCGGCGGACTCGACGCGGGTGCTGTCGCCCATCATGACCAGCACGCCTTCGTTGCCGATGCGTCCCAGCGTACCAAAATCGGCGGGCTTGCCATCCACCGGCGTGTGATCGAATTTGTAGTCACCCGTGTGGACAACCATACCCAGCGGCGTGTGAATCACAAGGCCCGTAGCGTCAGGAATGCTGTGATTGACGCGGAAGAACTCGACCTTGCACGAGCCGAGTTCGATCACATCGCCCGGCGTTACCACATTGACGGTGGCCTGTTCGAGCAAGTGATGCTCTTTCAGCTTCACATTGATCAAGCCCTGCGTCAGGCGCGTGGCATAGATCGGCGGAAAGCCGATCATAGGCAGAATATAGGGAATAGCGCCAACATGGTCTTCATGGCCGTGAGTGATGAGCAAGCCGCGGATGCGGTCTTTCTTATCGTTGAGGTAACTCGTATCGGGGATAACCAGGTCTACTCCAAGCATTTCATCTTCGGGGAACATCACGCCCGCGTCAATCACAAAGATATCGTCGCCATATTCGACGACCATCATGTTCTTGCCGACTTCACCCAAGCCACCAAGCGGGACGAGTCTAATTTTTTCTGTTGTCAAGGTATAAGAATCCTCCTGAACTACACCACCTGGTGTAGCCTTTGTTTCCTGGACAGGATGTCATCGTCGATGACCATCCCATCGCTCCATTAATTGGCATAACTGCCATTGCAAAAACTGTATCTATCTTCACTTCCGCCTGCGCTTGCAGAAGTTAAAGCCAAAGGGAAAAGAATAACCAATGAATCCTACTATTTCATATACCAGTGTACCACATAGCCGGGGAAATGGCAAATTTATGAAGGCTTTCGTGCATCAATCTGGTAAAATCTCCATGGGACAATCATCCTGGCCCCGTTTCCTGACTGGAGTATACTATGATAGACGTGGATATGTCAAAAACGCGACTTACAACATCCTTTCCTGAAATACGGCTCTAAATACCAGTTGTTGTTATGTGCAAAGGTGCTTTGCTTTGTTTATCTACGCCTACGTACTTCCAACCGTAGGATACAACAGGAGAAGATGAGAGATGACAACACACAGTGAAAATTCCCGGCAATTGATTAGCTTCCTGCGCGGTCTGCGCGCTATCCGACAGTTTCGCCCCGACCCGGTGCAGGAGGAGGCGATGAACGCTATCCTCGAAGTGGTACGCTGGTCGGGCAGCGCGAGCAACCGCCAGCCCTGGGAGATTGTCGTGATACACGAGCGTGAAACACTCCAGAAGCTAGCAAGTTTTGAGGGCTTCGCGCATCATCTGGCAGGAGCCAGCGCGGGTATCGTCCTGGTCATGGCAGGCGATCCGTCTCTGGCTGAGCAAGAAATTTACGATGAAGGGCGGCTAAGCGAGCGTATCATGCTCGCAGGTCTGGCCTATGGTGTCGGCTCATCCATCGGCTGGCTCAAAGGACGGGGCATAGAGGATACCAAAGCGCTGCTTGGCATTCCCGCTCAACGCAGAGTGCGTACTGTGATCTCCCTCGGCTACCCCGACGAGGAAGCGATACGCGCCCAGCCAAAACGGAAGGATACGCGCAAACCGCTCTCCGAGATTGCATTTCGCGAACGCTATAACTCTTAGA
>DATLSW010000098.1:0-3950 GCA_035533955.1 Ktedonobacteraceae bacterium
ACCGCATCAAGGGCATTATCATGCGCGAACGCTTGCGCAAGCAGATAGAAGGGGTCTTGCTTGTCCATTAGTATCTATCCTCTGCGTTTCGCGGCGTCGCTCCACGAAACGCTCTGGGGCGGGCAACGCTTGCAACGCGAAAGCTGGAAGCGATTGCCTTCACCCGGCGTCGCCATCGGCGAATCCTGGGAGACTGAGATCAGCAACGTGTGCCAAAACGGCCCCTATACAGGCCGCACACTGGGAGAGCTTGTCAACGAACTTGACGCGGCTTTGCTCGGCACTCAGGCTACGCGTATCTTTGGGCGGCGCTTCCCTTTGCTCGCGAAGTTCATTGACGCCAACGCCAAACTCTCCGTCCAGGTTCATCCCGATGATGCCTTCGCGGCAACCCGCGAACATGGTATGCTGGGCAAGACGGAATGCTGGTACATCCTCGCTGCAGAACCCGGCGCGACGATTGTTCATGGCTTCAAAGCGACAACCTCACGCGCCGCCGTGCAGCAGGCTATCGAGCAGAATTACCTTGAAACGCTATTACACGAGGAAGTCGTCTTTCCCGGAGATGTCATTTTTGTTCCGGCAGGAACCGTTCACGCCATCGGCGGCGGCATCATGCTCTACGAACTCCAGGAGTATTCCGACCTTACCTATCGCATGTATGATTATGGCCGCCTGACGGCTGCCGGCGCGCCGCGTGAGTTGCATATTGAACGCTCGCTGGACGTCGCGCATTACGACGCTTCGCCAGCCGTAAAAGTACAGGCCGTCCCGCTTGCCCACAACGCGCACTATGACGAACGCTGCCTCGTCGCCTGTCCATACTTCGTTATGCGCGAAACCACGCTCTTATCCGATGGCTATATGAAATGCGAAACGGCGGAAAGCTGCATCATTCTTACTTCGCTAGGAGCCAAGATGCTCATTCGCTACGGGGATGCGCTTGAACGAGCAGAAACGCTCGCGCGCGGGGAAACTATTGTGTTACCGGCTGACCTGGGTTCCTATACCATCGAAGGCAAAGGAACGTTTGTCTATTCGTATATTCCCGCGCCCGACGACGACGCCTGGACTGCATGGAAACGGATCAACACATAACCTGCATGGACAAAACATCACGATTCGCGGCGGCGTTTTTTGCGCTCTTCCTCCAGGTCGGTGATCGTGCCTTCGACGACCTTGCTCGTATCGACATCTGACGCGGTGGAACGATCAACCGAGCCGCGAGTCGTAAATTCCTGCCGCAGATCGTTGATCTCGGAGACAGCGCGCGCGACACCGGAAAATACATTGAAAATGGACAGCAGAATCGCCAGTGCGGCCCACACAGCGAGGCCGATAAGCAGCGTAAAACCGCCGCCCACGACCCCATTCATAATGCCTTCAGTCACCACGCCCGCGACGATGAGTATCCAGAAGTAGCGTACCAGCACTTGCAACGACCAGTGTGTAAACCAGAACACGGCCTTGACGGGGTCCGAAGGCATATTCCAGGCAGGAAGCAATGCGTTGCGACGCCTCAGCCTCAATTTCTTCACGACGAATGCTCCTTCCAGAGCTGTAACAGGATACGCCTATTGTAGCACAAATGCCCATACCCACGCGCGCTCAGTCAATTCAGCTTGCTGCGATCCACATCGATGGGGCGAGACAATATCTGACGCATAAACGGCACCTCGCGGCGCAAGATAGTAATCACCTCCAGGAGACGTTGCCGCGTCGAAGTCAGTTCCAGGAAGCGTTGTTTCTGCTCGTTTGGCACTTCCAGAAAATAGGCGATGAAATGAGACAATTCTTCAGGATCGTCCGGCACGCCGGTGTGAATTTCCTCCTCTGCCTCATTAGCAGCCTCAAGTAACATATTCAAGTACATGCGAAACAGGCTTCTCGCCTGTTTCGCCGGGTTCAGCAGGCTCTCCTCTGCCTCCCACACATCCCTATATGGTTCTACTACGCCAGAAAGATACGGTTTCAGCCGATGCTGGCGTAGAATACGGAAGCGCTGTTTGCCACAGGCCATGAGGATATAGCGGCCATCCTTCAGCCTGTGAAGATCGCGTATCTCTGCCAGCGTGCCGACAGAATATGGCTCCTCCTGAAGCGGCAGGCTCTCTGGTCGGGCCAGCACCACACCAAACGGTTTGCCTTGCTGCTGACACTCAGCGATCATCTGACGATAGCGCGACTCGAAAATATGCAGGGGCAAGACCATGCCAGGGAATAAGACAACCTGTAATGGAAAGAGCGGCAATTCTATGGCGCTAGCCGACATGATTTTCCTCCCACGGTAAAAAACCGCCCCCGCCAGGCGTTTGTATGATCAGAACATCGCCTACATAGACATCGAATGTGGTTTTTCCCACGAGTTCCATACTGTTTCCATTCCGTTCCAGCAAATTGACGCCCACTGCTCCAGCCGCGCCGCCATGCAAGCCATAAGGCGCGCGCCTGCGGCGCTCGCTCAACAGAGTAACAGTGGCAGGGGCAAGAAATTCGATTGCGCGGCACAGGCCATCGCCGCCGCGATAGCGACCCGCGCCTCCTGAACCCCAGCGCAGAGCGTAGCGACGCACGCGCAAAGGTAGATCCATTTCCAGCGCTTCAACAGGCGTATTCAGGGTATTGCTCATGTGAACATGCACGCCCGATAAACCGTCCGCGCCGGGACGCGCGCCCATGCCGCCGCCCAGCGTCTCGTAATACGCGAAGATACTTTTCCGCCCGGCATCGTAGCCACCCAGCGTCAGGTTATTCATCGTTCCCTGCGATGCCGCCGGTATCCTGTCAGGCGCGAGCTGCGCCAACGCGCCAAACAAGGCATCAACGACACGCTGCGACGTCTCGACATTGCCCGCAGCGACGGCGGCGGGAGCCAACGGGCGCAAGATCGATCCCTCCGGCACGCGCACCGTGACTGGCTCCATACAGCCGCTATTGACCGGCACCTGCTCGCCGATCAAGCAGCGCACCACGTAAAACGCCGCCGAGCGCGTGACCGCCTCTACAGCGTTGACGCAGCCCGCGCTCTGCGCCGCGCTTCCGGCAAAGTCAATGGTCATCTGACCTTGCTGAACGCGCATATGCACCGTGATAGGCAGTAACTCCGCTCCCCAGCCATCATCATCCAGATAATCGGTAAACTCGACTTCTCTATCAGGCAGCGCGGCCAGCGCGAGGCGGCTCAACTGCGAGGAATACGCGCACAGTGCGTCGATGTGCATTTTCACAATATTCGAGCCGTAGCGCGCAATGATCTCCTGCAAACGCTGCTCGCCGATACGCGCCGCCGCCATCTGCGCGTCCATATCCCCGCGCCGCTCCCAGGGCGTGCGCACGTTGCGATAGAACAATTCCAACACTTCTTCATTGACCACGCCGCCCTTTGCCAGTTTGAGTGGAGGAATGATCACGCCCTCCTGGTACAGTTCGCGCGACATGGGCATCGAACCAGGCGACATGCCGCCGATATCAGCGTGATGGGCGCGACTGGCGACAAAGCCGAACAGTTCGCCCGCGTGTCCGTCGGGATCGGAAGCGACAAAAACCGGCGAAACGAGCGTGATGTCGGGCAAATGAGTCCCGCCCAGGTAGGGATCGTTCAGGATGATGATATCGCCGGGCGCGAAATGAGCAAAACGCGCGATGGCCGCCTGCACCGAGGCCGGCATCGCTCCCAGGTGAACAGGGATATGTTCGGCCTGGGCGATCAGGTGTCCCAGCGCGTCAAAACAGGCGCATGAATAATCCTTGCGCTCTTTGATGTTGGGAGAGTATGCCGTTCTGCCCAGCGTGACGCCCATCTCTTCGGCAGCCGAGGCAAAAAGATGTTTGAAGATTTCCAGCGAAACCGGGTCGGGCGCGGCTATGGATGTGGGTTCACTCAATTGCGCTTCAACATGGGCGTTGATATTGCCCCAGGCATCGACGACGCCCTCCCAGCCCGGCGGCAG
>DATLSW010000099.1:0-6550 GCA_035533955.1 Ktedonobacteraceae bacterium
CGTCGCTAACCCACCATTGGCCGCCGCCTGGGCGATATCGCGCTGCGATCCTTTGCTGAACTTATCATCGGCGACGCGGGCCTTTTCCCGCTCGCGATAGTGCGAGAAAGCGCTTGACGAGACAAAGAAAAAAACCAGCGATAGCCCCCATGACCAGCCGCCCAGTCCGACCGTGGCCGTTCCAGTGATGATCGCTCCCGCGGCGCCGCTTTTGTTTAATGAGCGGCGTTGGTAAGCCAGCCCTGCCACTCCCGCGCTGAACAGCAATCCGAGCAATAGGCGTGTGAGTAGATGATTGCGTGTCACATTCCAGATCATTTTCATCACCTGTAGCGTTTTTGTAAGAATTTCGGGCGAAGATTGTTACAGAACGATGCTGTAGCTAGTTCTATTGTAAGGAAGCATAAGGAAGTTCCTTTGGCAGCCTGGTACTTTTGGGTTGATGAACAGCCCGTGTATTGTATCATATCACCATGTATTATGGCGTCTGTAGGCCATTGTCATATTGAGGACAGAGTGATAAACTTCAGTGCGAAATAGATTTTGGTGTCGAAGCTGGCGAAAGTGAGGAATCGACATGATCACATGTAGTCGCTGCGGAGCGGGAGTTCCGGCAGGTTTAGCAAGTTGTCAGAAGTGTGGTGCGCCCATAGATGGGATTTCGAGAAAGGGAAACCAGGATCAGTCTGCTCTGCCTGCCTGGTTAGAAACATTGCGAGCGGATCGCCGTCCAGCGCCGGCGTCCTCGTCCTCGCCTTTCCCCGCGATGAACATGCCAGATGAGGATGCAGCGCCAGATTGGATGCGTTCCGGCTTGTTAGAGGGCGGAGATGGGATGCCTTCCAGCTCGTTTCCCGCGCCGCGCCCGGCATCAACGCCCGCGCCAAACACCGATGGGGTGTATATGCAGGCGAACATGTCGGCCAACTCACTGATCGATGAGCAGTCTTTGCCTTCCTGGCTGCGCGAGGCGCAAGGAACGGGTCCGCGCACACCGCAGGACAACATTGCCGCGTCGAGCTTGATTCAGCAGGAGTCGCTGCCGAATTGGATGAGAACGATGTCGACAGCTTCCACGCCGCTGCAGTCGGCTCCTTCAGCGCCGCTCCAGCCTTCTCAACCGGTCGCTAATATGCCGCAAGGGCCAATCGCGGGCAGTGATCTTATTGATCTCCAGGCGTTGCCGCCGTGGATGACCAATCAACAGGAATCTGGCGCTCCGGCGCCGGGCGAGCGTTTCTCCGCGTCGTCGTTGCTCGATGCCAGTGCGTTGCCGCCGTGGATGCGTGACGCTGGACAGCAACAGCCGCCCGCGCGCCCGCCTTCGTTCCCGCCGAACCCTCCAGTCCAGCCTGCTCAAGCGGGGATGATGCCGCAGGGGCCGGCTTTCAACGGCCTGCCGCCTGCCGGGCCAGCCATGCCGGGCCAGAACATGTATGCGCAACCGCCGCAGCCCAACAGCGGGTTGGCTGCTAATTCGCTGATCGATATGAATGCTCTTCCTGATTGGCTGCGCTCAGCCGAAGGGCAGCAGCGTTATCCATATGCGCCGCAACAGCCAGGTATGCCTGCTGGTCCCACGCCTTTTAGCGGCCCAGGCCGCGCGGAGAATATGCGCGTGCCGAGCCGCCCGCGTAGTGATATGGGCATTGGGCCGCAAGAGGACAGCGCCGTCGCCGCGAATGTCTTTAGCTCCGTCTTAGGCGTGGCGTCGGCGGTTCCTTTCTTTCCTGCCGCGGCGCAAGGGCAAATTTCCACTCCGCCGCAGGCGATGAATGGCACGGCTCCAGCGCCGTTCGTTCAGGGGATGCAGCCGCCGCAAGGAATCTCGTCACCCATGCAAGGCAATGCGCCTGGACAAGGTATGGGCGCGTATCCAGCCTATCCCATGTCGCCGTCTTACGGTCAACCACCCGCGCCGGGATATCAAGGTGGTACGAGCGCGAATATGGCGCTCGGAGGAACGCTCTCTTTCCCAGGTACTGGCCCGGAGATGCAACCAGAGTCACTCGCCATGCGAGAACCAACGAAACCAACGAAACCAGCCAGGCGCAGCATTTTTGACGCCCTGCGCGACTGGCTGTCCCGTAATTAGTCATTGAGGAGAAAAATACATCTATGGACTCGCAATCTCAATCGGAGGGAGGGCAAGGCTCCGGCCCTGCTAACAATGTGATCCCTTCCCCGGTCAGCTCCATCATGGTGGCCGATTGCGGCGCTGTTTATACAAAGGTTTCGTTGCTGGGCCTGGTCGAGGGTCAGTATCGCTTAATGGCGCGTAAAGAAGCGCCGACGACGATTTCGTCTCCCTATGAAGACGTGACGAAAGGAATCATCCAGGCGATCAACGCTATTGAGTTTATCACCGGACGCCGCTTTATCACGGATGGACGGCTCATTACGCCTGAGCAGCCCGATGGCGATGGCGTTGATGTCTTAGTTGCCACCGCCAGCGCCGGCGGGCCGATACGCATGATGGTGCTGGGCTCGGTCAGCGCGGAACGGGAGCAACTCGTAGCTCAAGCGGTGGCGGGTCTGTACGCGGAACCCCATTCCATGCCCTCGCCATCGTTTATGGCGACATCCGCGCCGATGCCTGAACCTGTGGCCGTTGGTGCGGCTCGCGGCGGAACGAGCGCCTGGACGTCCGAACGAGTAGCCCTGGAGTGGCAACGACAGGTAGAAACCTTCCGTGAAATACAGCCGGATGTTGCTCTGATTGTGGGCATGGCGGAGCCTCCCGCTGGCCCTGCTCCGCTCCAGGAAGCCTGCCAGCTATTGGTCAACGCCGTCCAGGAAACCGCCCGCCAGGGTATGGAAGAGCAAGCCTGCGCGGTTATTTATGCCGGCGCTCCTCAATATGTTGAGGCAGTGCAGGGTATGCTGCGCAATGTTGCCGAGGTGAAACGCGCTGAGCCGCTTACCTCGCAAGCTGATCTTGCCTCAATCAGTATGGCGGTCGGCGAAGCCTATGAACAGGATATCCTCCCGCTCATCCCCGGTTATAAACGATTGTGCGAGTGGTCGGCCACCAGCCCGGTTGTGACCGCCAATTCGATCAGCAGTCTGGTGCGCTTTCTGGCCCAGCATTACGCGATGAACGTAACGGCAGTTGACATCGGCGCCTCGACAACGATATTGATGCAGGCAGGCGAGAATGGCGATTTCATCCCCATGGTCAATAGCGGCGCTGGCGTTGGCACCACTATCGGCAATGTCTTGCAGCGCGTCGGTCGCAGGCGTATCGAGCGCTGGCTGCCCTTCTCCATCAATGAGGATGAATTGCGCCAGTATGTCGTCAATCGCTCGCTCCACGCTCAAGTCTTGCCAACGACCTTCCGCGACTTGCAGATCGGCTATGCTTTTGCGCGCGAGGCGCTGATCTTAACGGTCGAGGCGGCCAATGAGCGCGGCTTTGGCTGGATTCATCCCGATCTGATCCTGGGTACGGGCGGCATCCTTTCCCATGCTCCCAAGTATGGACAGGCGGCCCTGGTTCTGCTCGATGCGCTACAGCCGCAAGGAGTCACTTCGCTGGTACTGGATCGCTCGATGCTCATTCCCCAGCTTGGCGCGGTGGCGACCGTCGCGCCAGTCGCGGCGGTGCAGGTTAATGAAAACGACGCGGTGACGATGCGGCTTGGCACCTGTGTTGTTCCCTACGGTGATATCCCGTCGGGCGAGGTTGCGCTCCGCGTAGGCGTCGAGTATACGAGCGGGCGGCAGGTAACGATCGATGTACGCGGCGGTTCTATCGAGGTTATTCCCCTGCGACCGAGCGAGCAGGCTTTACTCTCGCTCTTTCCGGCGCCGGGGGTGGATGTCGGTCTGGGACCCGGCGAACGCGCCAAAGCGGCGGAAGAGATCGATGGCGGCCTGGTTGGCCTGATTATCGATGCGCGTGGCAGGCCACTGGTTCTGCCCGAAGATACCAGAGAACGGCAGGCGCGCCTGCTGCAATGGATGCAGGCGATGGGAGCGTGAGGATGGGAGTGGGAGGTATTCGCCATGATGGGATGGTCGGTAATCGCGCGAACACAGGTCAGGCGTGAGCGGTGGCCCGGCGGGCGGCTGGCGAGCGTAATGCCGCTCGTCGCCGTGGGCCAGGACGTGTCTCCAGATCAGCCGGTGATGCGCCTGGAACGCGCTTTTCCGGCGCAGGCAATGTCGAGTGGCGCGTCGCAATCTACTGCTATGATTGCCCAGCAAGAGAATGAGGTCGTACCCGCTGGCCTGCGTGGGCGTGTCATGGAGATCACACCGCGCGGCGGCGTGGTCATTGAAGGGCGCGCTGCCGTGGTGCGCGGCTCGTTTGGCGCGGGCAATCAGGTGGCCGGTATCCTCACCATGTGGCAGCCCTCTGCCGCTCAGGACGCGGCATTTGCCATTCCTCCTGGCGCTATTCTGGTTGTTCCTACCCCTATTAACCTCGCGTTCTTGCGCCAGGCCATGGTCTCCGGCGTGGTGGGCGTCGTTGCCAGCAGCATCTCCCTTCCCGACCTGGAAGGTTTCCTCAATGCCGATGTCATTGAACTGTTGCACAGCAACAGCGCGGAAGCGGTTCAGTCGCGTCTGCCGTCATTGACGCTCTTGCTGACCGAGGGGCCAGGCTCATTTGCTATGCCTCCATCCATTGCCGCTTTGCTTGCCCATTATCAAGGAAGCATTGCTTTGCTCTCCGGCGTCACATCTGTGCGCCAGCGCATCACGCCTGAACTAGTTATCTCGCTGCCGCTCGACGAGAGCCAGGAGGGCTGGCAGCCCATCTCACCCGAACCTACCATCTCTCTCGGCGCGCAGGTGCGTGTATGCAGCGGCGATCATGAAGGCGCAATCGGCACAGTCGCTTATCTGTTCACGCACGATCAAGTTTTCCTATCTGGCATTCGCGCCCCCGCGGCCTATCTACGACTGGAGAACGGCTCGCCCCTGGTTATTCCCCTCGCCCTGATTGAGCGCATCATGTAGAGGTCGCAGCCTCTCCGAGGGAGAGGTAACGAGCTTCATGGGATGAAGATCAAATCGCGCCTGGTGTCCTTTATCCACAATCTTCGATACTTATCCACATACCTCGTATCAAGATGTGGATAAACCTCTGTCTCGCAACCCAAAGCCCGCTTGTTACGTCTAATATAGAGAGAGGAATTTACACTGTGATGTAGACCGCGCTTACTGTTCGTTGTGCCACGCGCAACAGAAAAGGATCCGACATGTCGGTTTCTGCTGACCAACGAGATGAGACGGAACGCGAAAGTCCTAGTTTTCGGCAAGTCCTTAAAAACCGTAATTTTTTGCTGCTCTGGCTGGCGCAGGTTATTTCGCAGATCGTCTTCAACGGCGCCAACTTCGGCCTTATCGTCATCGTCAACGATGTCACTCATTCTGTGCTGATGGCCGGTTTTGCCATCTTGATCTTTACGGTGCCTGCTGTCCCGTTCAGCGTTATCGCCGGGGCCATCGTCGATCATTTTCCCAAGCGCACAGTGCTGTGGGTCAGTAATATCTTGCGCGCTGTAGCCATGTTGCTGATTGTTGTCTCATTGCTCTTCAGCTACAGTAATTTGTGGCCGATCTACGTCCTGATGTTCTTCGCTGTGATCATCGGCCAATTCTTCACCCCGGCGGAAAGCGCCTCGATCCCGTTGCTCGTTGGCGAACATGAACTGGTACCCGCGCTCTCACTGTTCAACGTCACAATCACGCTGGCTCAGGCAGTTGGCTACCTGGTGCTGGGTACTGCTATCCCCCTGTTGTTCCCTTCGTTCGTCTTTCACCTGGGGTCAACGGCGTTCACCTTCCATTCTACCGACGCGCTTTTTGCCATTGCCGCCATTTTTTACGTTATCTGCGCCGGACTGATCTTCTTGATACCTGCGCGCGCCATCATTGAGGAACATCTGAAACAGCAAAAGGCGGTCGATCAGGCTCGCATGAAACTACGCCAGGCGTGGGGAACGTTGCGTGTCGATGTAGCGGAGGGCTGGCGTTTTGTGAGAAGTGACCATGTCCTCTACTTTTCTGTCATCCAGTTATCCGTGGCTGGCAATATCATGATCCTGATTGCTGAACTGGCCGGGCCATTTGTGCAGCAAGTCTTGCATCTGCCCGCCGCCGCTATGGCAATCGTGATGGCTCCCGCCGCCGTTGGCCTGGTTGGAGCGTCGCTGGTTATGCCGCGAGTCGCAACGCGACTGGACAAAGTGCGCCTGAGCATTGTCGCGCTAGTAGTGATGGCTGGTGGCTTCGCTGTGTTGCCGCTCGCGCAGGGTCTGGCGTGGTTGTTGTACCGCCAGAACGGAGCTTCATCGCCGTTTTTGTTGGGGATCACGATTACGCTGGTGTTTGTGTTAGGCGTCGCTATGGCGTGCGTGAATATCCCGGCGCAGACGCTCATGCAGGAACACTCTCCCGAAGAGGTGCGCGGTCGCGTTTTCTCGCTGCAGCTCATGCTCTACAATGTAGGCTCAATTCCGGCACTAATCATCGCTGGTCTCTTCGCGCAATACATCGACTTTGACGTGTTGCTCTTCGTCCTCGCGGGCAGCCTCCT
>DATLSW010000100.1:0-11164 GCA_035533955.1 Ktedonobacteraceae bacterium
GCAGACGGCGCGCGAGGTAGACGAGGAGGTACGACGCATCATTCAGGAAGCGTTCGACCGCGCCTATCAAATCTTAACGCAGAATAAGACACGCCTGATCATGATCAGCGAACGGTTGATCAAAGAGGAGACGCTGGAAGGCCCAGCCTTCGAGTCGCTCTTCAACCAACCAATAGACAATGATCAGTACGAGATGCCGTCGATCCTGGCAGGTCTGGCGAACGGCAACAGCAACGGCGCTGCCGCCAACGGGAACCAGCGGCAGTCAATGCTGCTTCCGGAGTCCGGGAGCGAAACAACATCTGCGTAGGGGCCGAGGGCCACACCGTAGCATGGGTATTCCTTTGTCCTGGTCAGATAAAATAGGAATTGACAAGACTGGTCTGACCCCTTATACTGGACATGGCAGAAAAAACACAAACTTCGCTTGCCGGGCGACGGTGGTCTTCCGGGCAAGTTAAGAGGAGGATAACTACAACCATGACGTATGTCATTACTGAGCCGTGCATTGGCGTAAAAGACGCTTCGTGCGTAGACGTTTGCCCGGTTGACTGCATTCATCCGACGCAGAGCGAGGATGACTTTGAAAAAGCGGAGATGTTGTACATCAACCCTGATGAGTGCATTGATTGCGGAGCGTGCGAACCAGCCTGCCCGGTGACAGCGATCTTCGAGGAGTCCGCTGTTCCCGATGAGTGGAGACGCTTCATCAAAATCAACGCGGATTTCTTCAGATAATAGGGGCCGACAGCCTCTCTGGGAGAGGTAACGAGCTTCATGGGATGAAGATCAGATCGCACCCTGATCGGGGCGATGGCGAATGTTTTTTTGACCATAGCAGCGCGCAAGGATTTCCTCTAGCGGGGCTTTACGCGCCCAAATCATCTATAGACGTGTGCTATAATACTTCGTAACGAATGCAGTACCCACGTTATTTCTGAGGAGCTATCCCATGCCAACGACACGACGGAAACGGGCGAATCCGCCCGATGAACCCGATGGCGACAACAATGCTCATGGGCAACAACCGAGCAACCCGGAGCCGTCGCCCGCGGCAGAGCAGCCTGCTACTGGCGCGGAAAAGCCTGGGACGGAGGCGCTGTCCGCGGAACAAGCCGCGACCGGGCCATTTGTACCCACGCCAACGCCGCAAGCCCCAATCATGAACGGCGACCGCTTTGCCGCCGAACGCCAGGAATACCAGCCTGCACCCGAACCGGGACGGCGCACCACCTTCCGGCGTCCTGCCCAACAGCCGGTGCTTGCCCAACAGCCGGCGGCGCCTGTGCCACCGCCCGCGCCGGCGAGTGTCGCGACGCACGAGATCACGCTGCCCCTGGGCAACCTGCTGCATCTGGCCTACAATCCCGCCTATACCGGCTCAGAAGAAGCACGCAGCACCCTACTGCATCAACTGGCGGATGAAAGCAAGGCAGGCGGGAGAGGTCGCTGCTGGAACTGTGGCTCGTTGGCAATCGTCTATGACTGCTGGAATACGCGCAGTCGCAACCTGGGTGACGTGGGCATTGCCATCTGTGAAATTTGCGGCGTATGGAGCGTTCTGTAGAGTTTCAGGGCGATAGCTTGATCTTGCTCCCAGCAAGCTCGGCATCGCCCTGAAACTCTACAATGTAACCCTCTGTACACTTTCATCGTATATATGATAAGTTTCAGAATGATAATGAGCGGACGGATCGCGATGACGAATATTCACCAGATAGTATTATCGCGTCCTTATGCCCCTACAATAACGCATTACTTACAGAACACCGAGGTGTAGCATGTATTATAATAATGGCCCTTACGGCGGAAACAGGCGAGGAGCGTTCGGCGCGTCACGCTATCAATATCAGCCGCTGCAACAGGGTATGCAAGTACAAACCGGCTCGCTGATCGCCAAGGTGATGGGCCTGATGGCTTTTTCCTTCATCTTTGCCTTGATCGGTACGTTTATCGGCTCGTTTGTGGTAATCGGCATCGGTACATACCTGATAGTAGCCATCGCCGGGCTGGTAGTTCTCATTGCTCTACATTTCGCCATCCAGAGGACGCCGCTGAACCTGGTCTTGCTCTACCTGTTCACTTTCCTGGAAGGTATGGCGATCTCGCCGATTATCGGCTATTACCTGGCAACGAGTCCAACTATCCTGGGCGAGGCGTTCCTGATCACGGCGCTGACCACGTTGGCGCTGTCTGTCTATGCCTGGACGACGCACCGCGACTTCTCGCGCCTGGGCGACTACCTGTTCTTCGGGTTGATCCTGCTGATCGTAGCCGGCTTCGCGGGTCTGATCTTCGGTGGATTTAGCAACTTGATCGTGTTGATCATCTCCGTGATCGGCGTTGCCATCTTCTCCGGCTATGTGCTATTCTATGTGCAGCGCGCAAAATACATGGCAGATACGCTGCCCAACGCCATCGGATTGACAGTCTCATTGTTTATCACGGTACTGAACCTGTTCCTGTACATTTTGCAGATTCTGTCGATCTTGCAGGGCGGCGGGCGGCGGCGCTAAAAAAATGTCGAGCCAGATCAAATAGGAATAAGCAGAGAGGCATCCTTGTTGTCTTGAGTAGACCTGGTGGTAGCAGGTATGGAACACGAAATAGAGATACGTTACATGAAAGTGAGTGAATAAGCAGATGGGACATGCTAATCTGACGCATGTGAGCGACCAGGAATTTGAGTCACAGGTACTCAAGTCTGACGCGCCGGTAGTCGTTGATTTCTGGGCAACCTGGTGCGGCCCCTGTCAGTTCATTGCGCCCTACTTTGAGGCGCTGAGCGATGAGTACGCCGGCAAGATCAAGTTTGCCAAAGTTGATACGGATGCCAATCCCAGTACTCCGGGGCGCTATGGTATTCAGGGAATTCCGACCTTCATCATCTTTAAGAGTGGCCGCGAAGTCGCCCGCGTCGTGGGCGCCGACCGCGCTCGCTTAAAGAAGGAGATTGAGCGGGCGGCAGTAAGCAGCAATGTGGCCTGAGCGGGTCGCTTTAGCAAAAAGATGGTCATTTTCTCTGACGTCAGCGAGATCGATCTTGCAGATGTCAGAGAAAATTGTATTTTTATCACCGTTGTCTGGACATAGGGGGGACCGCAGATGCCAACATTGGAACGATCTAACCCATTACCGTTGTACTACCAACTCAAAGAGGCGTTGAAACAGCAAATTATCGCCGGCCACCTGGCTCCTCATTCCGTGATCCCATCCGAGCCGGAACTGGTTTCCAGCTATCACGTCAGCCGGGCCACCGTGCGGCAGGCATTGTCCGAACTGGTACGCGAGGGGCTGCTCTATCGCGAGCATGGGCGAGGGACGTATGTGAGCGATCCGCGCGTGCAGCAGGATGTCAGCGAACTGAGCAGCCTGACGCAGGAACTGCGCAAGCTCGGCAAGCGACCGGGCGGCCTCTTGCTGGTGGGCGAACTGCTGCGCGGCTCGGCGATCGTGCGTGAGCAACTGCGCCTCGGCGATACCGACCAGGCTATACGCCTGGAACGAGTGCGCATGGCCGACGACCTACCCATCGCTCATGAAATCGATTACCTGCCATATCCGCGCGCGGCCAGCATTTATGAACGCGCCAAAGAGCTGGCTGACGGCTCGTTGTATGCCATCATGGCATCAGAAGGTCTCACGCCCTCCATTGTGGAACAGTCCGTGGGCGGGGACGCGGCCAGCCAGCGCGCCGCCGATCTCCTACGCATCCCAGTAGGAGAACCAGGTATGCGCGTGGTCTGCACGACGTTCGACCCCACCGGCGTACCCATCGCCTATAGCGATACATTTTATCCGCGGGACCGTTACACCTTACAAATAGCGTTGCGTATAGCGCGGTAAAGCGCCTCCATATGCATCTGGTATAATCGCGCGCGACGTGCTATACTAGCAACGGTAAAACAGACGACACTGAAAACCGTTCCATATAAAGAGCGACGAAGCGAAAGGTAGAACGATATCGCGTATGAATATGAGCAATGCTGACAATCATGTGGTGAGTGACACTGATACCCAGACTGGTAGCGCTGCGCTGCAACGCTGGAATGAACGCGGCTTTACCGCGGCGCAAAAGGGAGATTTCGAGGCGGCAGCGGCGGCCTTCGAGCGGGCCGTAGGGGCGGACTCCGGTGACGCGAAGGCGCGCTATAACCTGGCGCTGGCGCAGCAAGAACTCGGCGACTTACAATTGGCCGTGGCCGGCTACCGGCGCGCCATTGATCTGAACCCGCAGTTGATCGAGGCATATGCCGCCCTCAGCGCCCTGTATGTCGAGTTAGAGATGTACGAGGACGCGTTGGTGACGGCGCAACTGGCCCTCGATTTAGACCCGGAGAACGATGATCTCTATGTGAGTATGGGCGACGCCTACCGCCTGCAAAACCTGTACCAGGACGCCGTCCAGGCATTCCGGCAAGCCTTGATCCTCAATCCCCAGAATGCCACCGCCGCCGAGGCGCTGCACGGCGTGCGCGGGCGCATCAACGAGCAATGGCGTCACGTCATGGAACAAGAGCGCCGCATCGACAATCATCCACAGGATGCATCCACGTATGCCGAGCTTGCCAGCATCTATCTGGATATGCACCGCTACGATGACGCGCTCTCTTCCGCGAACCAGATGCTGGCAATTGAGCCGGACAGCCGCGAAGCATACGATACACTGGCGGCAGTGTACGAGCTGATGGGAGATCGCGAGCAGGCCGTCGCCACCTACGAACACATCGTGGAGATAGCGCCCGATGACGTTGACGCCTGGGATCATCTTGGCACCTGGCGCTCCATGTCGGGCGACACCGACGGAGGCATCGATGCCTACGTCCGCGCCATGCAAATTGATCCCAGTCGCATCACGACGCGCTTCAGCCTGGCCGAGACGCTGCTCGAGGCAGAACGCAACGAGGAAGCCGTTCCCGTGTATCAGGGACTGATCGATCAGGCCAGCGAATTGAATGATGACGAACTGGCCGCCGCTTACGCGGGCCTCGCCGATACCTACAACCTGCTAGAACGCTACGACGAGGCTGTCAGCACCGCGCAGACGCTGCTGGAACGTTACGGCGACGACGCGGAAGGCTTCTACCAGCTTGCCACAGCCTATGATGGGCTGGAACGCTACGATGAGGCCATCGAGGAATACCAGCGCGCCATCGATAGCGACCCGGTCAACGCGGATTATTATAACGACATGGCCGACACGCTGCGCGAAGTGAAACGCTACGACGAGGCCATCGAAGCGGCCAGGCAGGCTATCGCGCTCGATCCCTCGCTCATTGTGGCCTACGAAACGCTGGCGCAAATCTATGAAGATCAGGGCAACAGCGGGCAGGCTGCCGAACTGCGAGAACAGGCAGAGATGCTGAAAGCATCCGACGAAGAAGCATAAAACGGAGCAGAAAGAGAAGCGGCCACAGGCTTGCCCGTGGCCGCTTCTCTTTCTGCTCCTATTACTCTTTGGCTATCCTATCTATTTACGAGCAACCGTCCGTTCTTTTTAATAGAAGCAATATATATAAGTAGGAGCGCAATGAATATTCATCGTGTATTTTGGAATCGTCGTATTTCTTTGGCCGTTCGTGTCGCACTAGTTTTTGCCGCAATGTTGACCAGCCTTGCTGTAGGCTGGATGGTGATTGGGGGGCCACGCGGGGCCGCACATGCCGCCGCGCCGGCCATTCGAGAAACTCCGCTCCCCCCGGCGGATCCGTGGGGAGTTGGCTTCGACAACGCCGGGAATATCTGGATAGCCGAGCCGGGCTGCGATCCGCAGCCGACATGCGGTTCGCAAAGCGGCAGCATCGTGGAATATAACCGCCAGACCTTCACGCTGGTACAGAACTATACCGAGCCGGGCGGGTTCTCAAGCCCGCTTTTTGTAGCAATTGATGCTAACAGCAATGTCTGGTTCACTGAGCCAGGCACTGACGCCATCGGCGAGCTAATCCCCAACAATGGCAGTCCCTCGTGGCAGCAGTATAGCGTACCGACAAGCAACGCCATACCCTATGATCTGACTTTCGACTGGTTAGGCAATCTCTGGTTCACCGAGTTCGGCGCGAACAATATCGGAGAGTTCAACCCATCCACAAAACAGTTCCACGAGACGCGCACGCCAACTGCAGACAGCAATCCCTATGGCATTGTCGGCCCCGATCCCACAACCGGCTCGATCTGGTTCACGGAAAACAACAGCAAAGTGGCGCGCATCGGCAGGTTCACGCCGCCGCTTTCCGGCGCGCTATCCACCAGCGCGATCTCTGAGTACCTGGTGCAAGATCGCCTGTCCAACACAACGCCGCACTTGCTTGCCTATGATTACGATGGCGATATCTGGTGGACAGAAGGCTTTGACGGCAGGATTGGGCGACTCGTGATCAGCCAGGCGGAGAACGACACCGATGATGGCGTCACAGAATTTACCGTTCCGCCGCCCAACTGCATTCCCGGCAGTGGGTGTAACACACATATTTCAGGCATCGGCGTGGACAGCGCCAATACTGTGTGGTTCGATGACTCGCTGAGCGCACGCATCGGTTCTTTTAACCCCAGCAACAACTCGTTCGCGATGTACGTGCTGCCCGGTGGCACTGGCAGCAGCAAGCATCCGCACGATGGGCTGGCCGTCGATGGTAACAACAACATCTGGTTCACCGAGGAATTCGCCGACCAACTGGGCGAGGCGCAGCAAAGCGGTGTTCCTCCTCCTACGCCGGGCGTGACTGCCACGCCGGGTTCACCCACAACCGCCATGCCGGTCAATGACAACTGGTACTTTGGTGAAGGGCGCGTCGGCAACGGCTTCAATGAATATATCACGCTCGATAACCCCGACTCGTCGCAGGCGTGCGCTTTGAACGTGAAATACTCGTACACGCCGGTCGGCGGTAACGCGCAGACGAAGACGATCGCAACGACCATCAATCCAGCAACGCGCGCCACACGCTACGTCAACAACGATCTGGGCTTCCCCGTTACGCTGAAGGGCGCGGCGGATGTCTCAACCTTCGTCACGGTCAACACGTCCATTACGCCCAATTGTCCGGGCATCGTGGCTGAACGGCCCATGTACTTTCACTTCAACGGCGTGGTCGATAGCGGCGATGACGTGATGGGAGCCACGCACACAGCGACCACCTTCTACTTCGCCGATGTCCCCAGCGGTAGTGGCTCTTTTTCGTTTTTTACCATTCTCAATCCGGGCAGCGCCAACGCCACAGTGACGGCGACCTACTATGCCAACGGCACGCAGGTGCAGCAGCAAACATTGCAAGTTCTTGCCGGAACGCGCGGCACGATCAGCCCGGATAACCTGAACCTGCCGCCGCATGTCGCGGCGATTGTTACGTCGTCACAGCCGGTGGTGATAGAACGACCCTCGTATTACAACAATATCAATGGCGGCGCGGCGGGAACGGTTTCCGGCGGCGCGGTCGTAGTGGGGACACAGGCTCTGTCCAACGACTGGCTCTTCGCCGAAGGAACGACCCGTTCCGGCTTCCAGGAGCAATTCGTGCTGGCGAATCTTGATACGGGCGCTAATAGCACCGCTAACGTGACCATCAAGCTGGAGTATCCGAATGGGACAACGCAAAACGCGAACGTGAGCATCCCGCCTCAGAGCCAGCTTATCTGGAACGTCAATCAAAACGCCTCGCAGGGCGGTTCCGTCTCGGCGGACATTTCCTCGACAGGCGCGCAGATTATCGCCGAACGCGAAATGTTCTTCCACTATACAGGCAGCGGCATCGCGAACGCTACCGGCGTCAGCGACGTGACCGGCGAGCCGGGGCCAGCGGCGCAAGCGGCTTATAGCTTCGCCGAAGGCTACGTCAGCACGGGCTTCAACGAGTGGCTGACCGTGCAGAATCCGACGGCGAATCCCGAACGCATTCTGCTGACGATGGTGAATCAGGCCAGCCAGGTCTATACGCAGTGGCTGACCGTGGGGCCGCAGACGCGCTACACGATGAACATCACCAGCGTAGCCCATCAATATCTGCCCAAAAACAGCGAGATATCGATGCTATTGCAGGCGCAAAGTAACGCGCCATTCGTGGCCGAACGCCCGATGTATTGGAACCAGGGCGGCTCGTTGCCCACGCAGGGCGGCAGCGACGTCATCGGCTATTATGGATCGTAAATGATGTCAGAAGGACACCATCATTATGGTATATTATATCCCAGGGGAAATTATCGATGAAACGCAAACCATTTCTGATCGCTCTTTCTTTGTGCGCGCTCGTTCTGTGCGGCACGCTGTTCCTCTTGTCCCCACTGCGCGGGGCAAAAGCAGCCACCGCGCAATCACTGACGGCCAGATTGTCGCTCTATAAGCCGCCGACCGGTACTGATATTTGGGGTACGACGACGGATAGCCAGGGCAACGTCTGGGTCGCCTTGCCGGGCTGCGACCCCGATCCGGCCTGCGCGCCAGGCACGCCGCCGGGCAAGATCGACGAGTTTGATCCCGCAACCAGTAAATGGATACACAAGCATACATTGCCGTCGGGGTACGCGCAGCCGCTCTTCCTGGCCTTTGATCAGCAAGGACGATTGTGGTTCCCGCTGCCAATGGGCAACTCCATTGGTATGTATGACCTGGCAACGAAGACGTACCAGCAATGGACCGTGCCGACGGCCAACGCTGGCCCCTGGGATCTGGCGATTGACGCGCAGGGCAATATCTGGTTCACGGAGCATTTCGTCAACAAAATTGGGAAATTTGATCCCTCCACTGACACGTTTACGGAGATTGCCACACCAGCCGCGGATAGCGAACCTTACGGTATTACGCTCGATGCTTCAGGCAATGTCTGGTTCACTGAAAACAACCCGGAATCTGCGCTAATCGGCGAGTACACGACGCAGGGCCAATTGCAGGAATATGAGATACGCAACAGTTACAACAGCAGCCTGACGCCGCACCTGATCACCGTCGATCCCAACGGCAACATCTGGTGGACGGAGGGGTTTGTGGGCATGATCGGCGAACTGAACATCGCGCAGGCAGAGCCGGGAACGGACAACGGCGTCACCGAGTACACCTATCCACGGCTCTGTAGTAGCTGCGCCACGCACGCTTCCGGCATCGGCGTCGATAAGACGAACGGCCTGCTCTGGTTCGACGACTCGCTGCAAGGGATGTATGGCTCGTTCCCCTACAGCGGCACGGGCAAGTTCACGATGCACCTGCTCAAAAGCAACGTTCACCCACACGACGGCCTGATGCTGGATAGCCAGGATCGCATCTGGTTCGACGAGGAGTTCGCCAACAAGCTGGCTAAGGTGATCTATACACCGAAGGTGTAACAGGATAGAGAATGCACCTGATATCAAATCCGGTTGAATACTAGCAGTAACACCTGTAGCGGCGCAATTCATTGCGCCAGTATCAACATCTCTGGCGGTTGACTGGCGCAATTCATTGCGCCGCTACACCGTTTCACCGGATTTGATATGACATCCGCGCGCGGACGTCAGGTGCATTCTCTATCCTCTATCCTCTATCCTCCTATTTTTTAGCCCCTTGACAATTGGCAAGCGAGCGGTTATACTTTTTAATAGCAAGCAAGCATAGTTTGTATGCTCGCTATCTGGCACTGGCAAGGACAGCGGGCGAGGCAGAGCCTCCCCATCCCCACGTCCGCATCCACTCCCGCCCCTACGAGCCAGACTGTCCACCTTCCCTCGTACATTGTCCCCTTTTCTCACCTTCACTTCAGGAGGAACCCTCGTGAACACTGATTCCCCTTTAGCGCGGCTGGGGCTTGATCCGGCATTGCCCTACCAGCCGCTCAACCTGGCAGGCGCGGACGAAGCCGTGCCTAATCCGGCGCAACTGGTCGGCATCGGCGAGCCGCGCGGCAGCGACATGGCCGCTGATCCATCATGGCTCAACCAGCCTACGTTCTCCGCGCCGCAGACGAGCGCGCCCGCGCTGCGCGCTGTCTCCGGGCTGTCTGAAACAGGCATCGAGTGGTATGGGCCGGGCCAGCCCGATCCGTCCCTACCGGACCTGACTCAGTACGCCCATCCCTCCGACATGGACATCTTCGATGATCCGCTCGCCGCTCCCGGCGCGGATGAGCCGTGGCTGTCGGATATCCTGTGGGGGACGCGCGCACCCGACCTGGAGACGGAACTGGGCGCGACGTCGCTCGACGTGCAGGACGGCACGCAACCCGACGCGCTGACAAACAAACTGCTGCCCCCGCCGCTCGCGCCGGAGACACGCATGACGGATCAGCCCGGCGCGCTGGCCCCCGACACCCTCGCCACACTGCACGCCTCGCCCGATTATCGCGACCTGCCGGAAGGAGTGACGCAGGCCAACAACTACCTGATGCAGCCCGGAGCGACGCACCGCACGCACCGCGAGACCCTCCAATTCCTCGGCCTCGACGCCGAAGAAAGGTAAAGCCAGATGGAGGAACAGGTAGGGACAGGGCTTGCCCCTGTCCTGAACGGCGCTGATCGTCTCAACGCAATGCCCGGCACGCTTATCCAGGTGGAGGGCCATATCCGCGAGGGGCAGAACTTCGGCGAGCGGCGCGAGGTGCGCGTCACCGTGCTGCGCGGCGGAGCCTCGGCTAACGGCTTCTATTATGGGCCGGGCGCGCTGCAAGCCGTGACGCGGTTGATCGAGGGCGCGCAGGCGTACCTCGATCACAGCGCGGCTGCCAGCCGCTCGGTGCGCGATATCGCCGGGTTCTATCGCGACGCGCTCTACGTGCCGCCAGGCACGGGCGAGCAACACGGCCACGTCGAGGCAACACTGCACATCCTCGCGTCGGCAGACTGGCTGTGGACGCTGATCAAGGAAGCCGTCGCGCTCGGTCGGCCTGAACTGATCGGGCTGTCCATCGACATCTACGGCACGCTGCAAGCCATGAGCGAGGCGCGGGACGGACGGCGTTTGCAGGAAGTCACCAGCGTTCTCGCGCTCAATTCGTGCGACATCGTGACGAGGCCGAGCGCGGGCGGCGTCTTCCAACACATCTTACATGGCATGGAAGCCGGACAACAAGCACATCCCTCAGTAAACAGAAAGACAGGAGGAGCTATGGAACAGGATATTGTAACCGGCACAACGGAAAATGGAGGAGCGCAATCCATTGTGTCCACACCCCCCGTAAGCCCAACGGCAGAAACTTCCCCAGAA
>DATLSW010000101.1:0-2713 GCA_035533955.1 Ktedonobacteraceae bacterium
ATAATGGATATCTCGTTGATGATCGAAGGACAAATGGGCCTGACGTGGCCGCGCTGGCAGCGCGTTGTTGCCGAGGCCGAGGAACTGGGTTTTGCCGGTGTCTATCGCTCCGACCATTTCATCAATCCCAATCCGCCGGATAGTGACTCGCTGGAGATGATCGTTTCGCTGACCTATCTGGCATCGCATACAAAGCGCGTGCATTTTGGGCCGCTCGTCGCGCCGCTCTCGTTCCGTAACCCTACACTGCTGGCGCGGCAGGCGGCGGCACTGGACGATCTCAGCAGCGGTAGAATGATCCTCGGCCTCGGCGCGGGCTGGCAGGAGCGCGAACACGAGGTCTTCGGCTTCGATCTGGGCGATGTGCCAACGCGCCTGCGCCGCCTCACCGAAGGTCTTGAGGTCATCACAAGCTTGTTGAAGAGCGACGAGCCGATAAGCTACGAAGGCCAGTTCTACCGCCTGCGTGGCGCGACGCTCTTGCCGCGACCGCAGCGTCCCGGCGGGCCGCGCATCCTCGTTGGCGGCAACGGCACGCAACGCACGCTCCCGCTGGTGGTTCGCTACGCTGATATCTGGAATGGCGTCTTCATGCGGCCCGACCAGTTCCGCGAGCGCATGACTATCCTCGATACGCTGCTTGCCAAAGCGGGACGCCAGCCCGGCGATGTGCGGCGCACCATGATGTACGGCCAGTTCCAGGGACACGACGCGCTGATCGACCTGCTGCCGGAGTACAAAGAAGTTGGTATGGAAGAGATCATGGTGCAGTGGCTTGACCTCGACAATATTGATGCGCTGCGCTCACTTGCCCGGAGGCTCATGCCATGAAATTCACCTTCACGCCCATCAATGCCGAAGATGTCCATACTGTTTGTAGCTGGCATTACGAAGATCCGTACTCGGTCTATGATATAGGCTATGACGTGGACGAGGCCAGTGTCGAGTCCGAGATGTTGGACCGGCGCAGCCCGCATTATGCCGTCAGGGATGAACGGGGCGCACTCGTCGGCTTCTTCGGCTTCGGCAGCGCCTCCGAAGTGTGGAACAACGCCGAGCCGTACCTGTACGCGCTGGATAGCGCGGAGAAAACCATCAGCGTTGGGCTGGGAATGCGCCCAGACCTGACAGGCAAGGGACTGGGCCTGGCCTTCGTCAACGCCGGTCTGGCCTTTGCCAACACAGAATTCGCGCCCGATTATTTCCGCCTTTACGTCATGCCCTTCAACGAGCGCGCGATTCGCGTCTACGAACTTGCCGGTTTCGCGCCCGTCGGCACGTATATGCAGCAGTACGACGGCGGCGAGCGCGAGTTTGTTGAGATGCGGCGGCGAGCGTGATCATCCCTCTCGACAGGTCATTTCCACTATGATACACTTGAGGCAGAAATACATGTCAGGGGGAATTTTGGACGTGGCGACACCGTGGGATGATAGTATGAAGCTGTTAATCAGCGAGAATGCCCAGGACTTTGTATCCTGGCTCATGGAAGGAGCAGTCGTCGAGGAACAACTGAAAACGGAGTTTGAAGGACGCAAGCTCATTGCCGATGCTTTGTTGCTGGTTATCATCAAAGGCATACGCTGGCTGCTGCACATCGAGGTTCAGGCGGAGCATGACCCGGATATGCCGCGCCGCCTGGTCGAATACAATATGCGAGCGCGGCGCGAGTATAACCTTCCGGTCGATTCAGTGGTGATCTACATGCACAATCATGAAAAGGTGCATCAATCACCGTGGCAACTGGAGCGTGTTGATGGTGGACCTCTCCTGAATTTTTATTACGGGAGCATTGAGCTACGCAAAATGGCGGCGATAGATCTGCGTGAATTAGGGCTTCCGGGTATCGTGCCGTTAATGATCTTAACAAAGGACGGCGCGACACGCGAGGTTGCTGATGAGATTTTCACGGAGCTTGAGAGAACCGATAACCAGGACTCGATGGCTCCAGCGTATGTGATGGCTTCGCTGGCTTTTGGCAAACACAATCTGGCAGATCAAAGTTGGCTGCTACGGAGGTTGAAGAACATGCATAACAGTTTACGTGATACTCCAGTGTATCAAGAAATGACGCGCATGGCTCGCGAAGAAGGCTTCGAGACAGGACACAAAGAGGGGCAACAGCAGGGACGACAAGAAGGGTTACAGCAGGGGCTGCAGCAGGGGCTGCAGCAGGGGTTACAGCAGGGGTTACAGCAGGGGTTGCAGCAAGGATTGCAGCAAGGGTTACAGCAAGGGTTACAGCAAGGGTTACAGCAAAACCAGCATCAGATGCTTCATGGCCTCATTATGGATATCATCTTGCAGAGATTCCCTGCCCTCGTGGTTCTGGCGGAGAAGAAATCGACCGCCATTAAGGACCCGGCTATCTTGCGGAATATCCTCCTGAAGCTGAGTATCGCGCAGTCTGCACAGGAGGTAGAATCATACATGAACCAGATACCTGAAGAAGGCGTGTGATGTCGGATAGCAGTGGGAGGATGCAATATGCTATACTCGGCGGCGGAGCGTTGGGGCTGATGACTGCCTATCGTCTGTTGCAGGCCGGCCATTCTGTGATGGTGTTCGAGCAAGAGGAGATCGCGGGCGGGCTGGCCGCCGGTTTTCGCGTGGGCGATGACGGCGAGGCATGGCTGGAAAAGTTCTACCACCACCTGTTTCGCACCGATAAAGTCGCTATTGACACCATCAAAGAACTGGGCCTGGGGGAGCG
>DATLSW010000102.1:0-14273 GCA_035533955.1 Ktedonobacteraceae bacterium
AGAGATTAGCAAAAGAGGGCAAGAAGCGGCATGGTACGCCGCGTACCATGCCGCTTCTTGCCTGCACTTATCTACACTTTTTCTTTATAGGGAATACGGGCTGCTGCTGTATATGCGGCATCGATTTCGCCGCCTTCCGCCTCGAAGCTGTTCCTCTGCTATCCCCAGTTTTTCACGCATAGCTCTGTTGTTCCGACCTGTCTTTTCGTTGATTGATGTTTATATACCAGCTACGTACTTACGCTGTGTGGTTTGTGAATAGCGCGGGTAACTCCGTCAATGTCTCGCAGTACTGACTCGCTTGATCGTCCTGCCTGCGCACGAGAATTGCCGGAATGCCCACGGATTGCGCACCCAGAATATCGGCCTCGATATTATCGCCGACCATCCAGACGATAGAAGGCGAGCCGAGCTGATCCAGGGCATAGCGAAAAGCTTGTGGATGCGGCTTTTCGTAGCCCATACATCCAGAGGTAAAAACCGCCTGGACGTAGGGGGAGAGGCCGAGCGCGGCGACGATCAACGGCAGTTCTGGCACATGATTCGAGAGAATGGCATGTTCCCAACCCTGCTGCGTGAGCGCATCGAGCGCTGGCAGCGTATCTTCAAAGAGCGACCATCCCTGGAAGTCCAGGTATCGCTGGTGGGCGAGTGGGGCAAGCAATGCCGCTTCGCGAGCAGAACAGCCCACGCCCACGTATGCTCGCGCGAAAAGCTGCTCGATTTCTGCCCACCAGTCCTCGGCGGTTGCGAGATGCGGGTGCGCCTCCCGCGGGCGGTGCCACGGAAAGCCGTCGCGCATGAATGGCCGGATATCCTCGATAGTGACCGAGGTTGATGGCTGCCTTTCGCGAAGCACGTCAAAGAGAGCCTGGCTCCACATACCGGGACGGTGCGCCAGCGTGCCATCAAAATCCCACAAGATGATTTTCTTTGCAGACATATAGCTCTTATTTCCAATGGCTCATCGGCAGTCCAGCCACCGGAGAGCGGAACGTCGGCAGGCGGTTCATGCCCAGCGAACCGACATAAGCCGTGCGCAGATCAGGCCCGCCGAAAGTGACGCTCGTTATCAGTTGCAGAGTCGGCCCCGCTGCCGCCAGCATGTCGGTTGGCTGGGCCGTGCCGGACGCGATCTTTTCTCCGAACGTGGCGAGAACATCTTCGCGCGCGTCCTCGAAGACGACGTGATAATCGCCGTCGGGTGTGATGATGCCGACGCCGTTGCGCAGGACGGTCGTAACCCAGATATTGCCGTCGGCGTCGAACGTGAAGCCATCTATGAACGCAGCGAAGCCTGGAAGAGTATCCGGCCCGTACACCTCTTTGTCTGAGAGCGAACCGTCAGACTGCACGCGATAGCGAAGCACGCGGCTCATCATGGTTTCCGCCACGTACAGGTATTCTTCCGCCGCGTCGAGCCGTATTTCGTTCGTAAAATAGATGCCGTCGGCGACGATGCGCGCTCCCTTTTCATCGAGCAGCACAATGTAGCCGTCCGGCCTGGGCCGAGCTGCCGCGGGCCACCAGTGGGATTCGCGCGTTGAGAAGGCCATCCACATACGGTTTTTGCTATCGATGAACACAAAGTCTGCCGCGGTCAACGGCACGCCATCAACTTCCGTCAAAAATTCTTCGGCATGTCCATCGGGATAGAGCCGTTGGATCGCGCCGGAGCCGATGTTGGCAATGTAAATGGAGCCGTCGTCGGCCATAGCCAGGCCGTTTGGCTCGCCGCCCAGGCCGCCGTAAAATTGCTGCGTACCGTCGGGAGCGATGCGCGTCACTCCGCCGCGCCCGTCGGAGGTCCAGAGAGCGCCGTTGGGTTGAGCAAGGATCGATTCAGGACGGGCCAGATCGTGGCCGGTATAGGTGAGGTCGCTGAGGTCAAGCCGAAATTCTTTGATGGGAACACCATTGTTGCTCATAGCTTCATCCTCTCTGTGGTGAAATAGGAAAGCCTCAATATATTGGGACAGTATGCCATTCCATTGTACAATGTGAGCAGGTTGATCACAAAATGGGAGGATTTCTATGGATACGCTGCTTGGCATCGATCTTGGCACGACGGGCGTAAAGGCTGCCCTGTTCGCGGCGGACGATGGGCATATACTCGCGTCGGCGTTTTTTGAGTACCCATTGCTACACCCGCATCCTGGCTGGGCGGAACAGAACCCCGCCGATTGGTGGAACGCGACGGTAAGCGCGATCCGCGCGTGTATGGCGCAGGCGCGGCTGCGCGGCGTCGAGCCGCGAGATGTACGCGGCGTGGGTCTCTCTGGGCAGATGCACGGCGTCGTCCTACTGGACGAGCATGATGAGGCGCTGCGCCCCTGCATTATCTGGGCCGACCAGCGCAGCGACGCGCAATGCCGGTGGATCACAGAGCGCGTCGGCGCGGCGCGGCTGATTGAGATGGTGAGCAATCCCGCGCTGACCGGTTTCTCCGCGCCCAAATTGTTATGGGTGCGCGATAACGAGCCGGAAATTTTCGCGCGCGCGAAGACTGTGCTTTTGCCGAAAGATTATATTCGCTATCGTCTGACGGGCGTCAAGGGTATGGAGATTTCGGATGCCGCCGGGACGTGTCTGCTCGATGTGAAGCGTGGCGCGTGGTCAGGCGAGGTGTTGGCCGCGCTCGAACTCGATCCGGCGCTGCTGCCGTCCGTCATTCCCGCGGATGCCGTCGCTGGCGCGATCACTGCCGAGGCAGCCGACCTGACCGATCTCGCGCCGGGAACGCCGGTCGCGGGCGGCGGAGCAGACAACGCCTGCGGAGCCGTGGGTAACGGCGTTGTGCGATCGGGGCTGGCGCTGGTCTCGATTGGCACGAGCGGCGTTGTGCTGGCGCACGCGGATACGCCGCAAGTCGATACATCCGGTCCCGTGCCGCGCGTGCATACCTTCAATCACGCCGTTCCCAACGCCTGGTATCTGATGGGTGTGACGCAGGGCGCGGGTCTCTCGCTGCGCTGGGTGCGCGATAATATCGGCCTGCCGGAAAGCGCGATGGAACGCTGGTCGGGTGTGGACGCCTATGAACTGTTGGCGAAAGAAGCGGCGTTTGTGCCAGCCGGCAGCGAGGGTTTGATCTTCTTACCCTATTTGCAGGGCGAGCGCACACCTCATCTCGACCCCTACGCGCGCGGCGGTTGGATCGGCCTGACAGCCAGCCACAACCGGCGTCATCTCGTGCGCTCTGTGCTGGAGGGTGTGGCGTTCAGTTTGAAGGATTGTTTTGGCATTATTCGCGAGCAAGGATTGGCAATCGAGCAGGTGCGCGCGACGGGCGGTGGCGCGAAGAGTGCGCTCTGGCGGCAGATCATCGCCGATATTCTGGGCGTTGAGCTGGTGACGACGAACGCGACGGAGGGGCCAGCGTTCGGCGCGGCGCTGCTGGCTGGTGTGGCAAGTGGCGTCTATCCCTCGGTGCAGCAGGCGTGCGCGGCGACGGTGCGCGTGGTGGAGCATACGCCGCAGCACACGGAGCTAGCGGGCGTCTATGCCCAGGCATACGAAACTTACCGCGCGCTGTACCCTGCGCTGAAGCCAATCATTGGAAGCCAATAATTTGCTCAATGCACAATTGATGGGCTTTAAGAAACAATGTGGCTGCTCCGAAGTGATGCGCCGCCACACAGCTAGACGGCAGTCTTTATGTGCCGAAGGCATAGAGGTTGCCGTCGATGTTGCCCTGGTAAAGCACGCCGTTGGAAATGGTGGCTGCTCCACTGAACCTGGCTTGCGTATTGGTATCCTGGAAGGTGAAGAGCGTTTGCCCGGTGGCGGCGTTGTCCAGGACAATGGTCTGGCCGAAGCCTATTTCTACCAGGCCATGCACCGAAATCGCGGGATCAAGTGGGACATAGTTCAGGCAATCCTGCCAGATGTAGTGGCCGTTCGCGGGGTTTAAAGCGCGTATGCTGCCGTTGCAGGATGAGCCGTTGATAGTGGTGCTGGCTGCCGCGGCGTAGAGATATCTGCCATTCCATGTGCTGGATGAGACGTTATTTTCGTGAGGGCCAGCAGTGGCTGCCAGTTGATCCTGCCAGAGAGGACCGGCGCTGATATTGTTGCGATCAAGCGCGTAGTAGTAGCCGTTCTTGTTGAGCAGCCCCAGCATCTCGTAATGCACGCCCTTGATAGTGGCCGAAAAAAGTGTGGGAGTGCTACCGAAATCTCCATCAGTGGCTTGCTGTGACGGGGGTATTTGCCAGGAGCCTACCAGGGATAGGTCGCTCGTGTGTAGCGCGACGACTGCGTCGGTCATTGTTTCCGTGGTTGAGCAGGTTCCCTCGTTCCCTGTACCGAAGTAGACAGTTCTGGCTTTCTCATCGATGGTTGGCGATCCCCAGACCGAACCGCCAAGACAGTTGCTTGGCACAACATCAAAGGTATGCAGTATTTTTCCTGTTGAGGCTTGAATCTGCAAGAATTGTCCCTGGACGAGCGGGCAGTCGCCGAGAGATGCCATACCAATATAGATACTGCCGTTGAAGTATGCTGGTGAGCCGAAGATGAAGGTGTTGGTTCCTCCTGGCGGAGTGTGCCAGATGACCACGCCGGTATTGGCGTTAAGCGCGTAAAAACTGGAGTTGCCTCCGGCCACAAAATCAACCGGTGTTTGAGTGCCGCCAATGGATATCGTTGCAATCGTGGCAGCGCCGGTGACGCCAAACGTTACATGACTGCATGACACATACGATGTACCCAGGTTGGTCGCCCAGATATCATGCCCATCCGCCAGGCTCGAGGCATGTTCATCGCCATCCCACGAACCCCAGTAGATCATCCCGTTGGCGACGATTGGTTCGGAACTTATCGATGTAGTAACGGTGCGAGTCCAGTAAAGTTTCAGGTGAGGAGCAGTTGATTGGTTGATGATGGTTTCTGCGCTGTTATAGCCTGTGCGCCCATTGTTCTCCAGGAACGTCGGCCAGGCGCCGGTTTTAGCGAACACTCTGCTGGTCTGAGCGAACGCTCTTGCATTGGACATGGAAAACGCTGCTCCAAGTAATGCTGCCAGCAAAATCACTATTCCAATAATGTGTTTACCTTTGACTTGTCTTTCAAAGGTGTGAACTGTTTTTCTCATCTGCATGCCGCTTCTCTCGCTAGTATTCTTTTCCGTATCGATTGATTATCAGAGTAATAGCGATATATGCGAATAGCTAAACGGTTGAGATGAGGTTAAGATGAGGTTAAGATTCCAGATAATAAGGAAGGTGATGAGGATGCCCGGTCAAGGCCGACCTCATCACCTTCCTTACATTACACCTGCTGTTCGGCATATCCGAACTCGCCGATATTGCGGTACTTCTGGTAACGTTGTTCTAGAAGTTCGTCTACCGGTAACTTCTTCAGTTCGGCCAGGTGTTTGAGCAGCGCGACTTTGAGGTTGTCCGCCGCGGCGCGGTAATTATGTTGCGCGCCGCCGAGTGGTTCCGGTACAAGTTCGTCGATCAGGCCGAGGGATTTGAGTTCGCGCGCGCTGATTTTCATGGCCTCCGCGGCCTGGGCGGCGAAGGCCGTGTCGCGCCAGAGGATGTTCGCGGCGGCTTCGGGCGGCGCGACCGAATAGATGCTGAATTCCAGCATCAGGATACGGTCGGCGACGCTAATGGCGAGTGCGCCGCCACTACCGCCCTCGCCGATGACAGTAGCGATGATCGGGACGCGCAGGCCGGTCATGAGATACAGATTTTCGGCGATGGCCCGCGCCTGTCCCCGCTCTTCGGCTTCCAGGCCAGGAAAAGCGGCGGGCGTATCAATGAGGCAGATGATGGGAAAAGCGAACTTTTCCGCCTGCTGCATGAGCCGCGCTGTTTTCCGGTAGCCATCAGGGTTGGGCATGCCCAGGTTGCGGAATTGCCGCTCTTTGAAATCGCGTCCTTTTTGCTGGCAGATAAACATTGCTGTCTCGCCTTCGAGTGTGGCCGGTCCAGCAACAATGGCGTGATCATCGCTAAAGGTGCGATCTCCGTGCAACTCGAAAAAGTCGTCACACATTAGCCGAATATAGTCGGCGGCATAGGGGCGCTCTTTGTGCCGGGCAACCTGCACCGTTTGCCACGCCGTCAGCTTCCCATAGATCTCCTCGGTGCGGTGTCGCAGTTCGCGGTCGGCTTCTTGCAACTGGCGATGCTCTTCCGGTCTGAGGCGATCTCCTTTGCGCTGCAAATTGATGATCTTCTTTTCTATATCCGCGAGTGGTTTCTCGAACTCAAGATCATAAGCCATACTGCTCCCCCTTACTGTTTGCGCGCGTGCGCAGTTTCACTATCCAATACTGTGCGCGCATAGAGATGTAGCAGACGGGCCAGCGTTGCACGGAGATCGCGGCGATGCACAACGGCATCGATCATACCATGTTGCAGTACGAATTCCGCCGTGACAGCTCCTTCGGGCAGCTTGATGTGCATGGCGCCTTCAATGACCCGCGGTCCTGCGAAACAGACCAGCGCCCCTGGCTCGGCCAGAATCACGTCGCCTAGCATGGCAAAACTGGCTGTGACGCCGCCCGATGTAGGGTCGGTCAGCAGGCTGATGAACGGCTGTTTGACCGAGCTGAGCTTTGTCAAAGCGGCGGAGGTCTTCGCTAACTGCATCAGCGAGTAGAGACCTTCTTGCATCCGCGCCCCGCCAGAGGCAGACGCGATCAACAGTGGCATCTGTTGCTCGATAGCCAGTTCGACAGCGCGCACAATCTTTTCTCCAACGACCGATCCCATGCTGCCGCCGATAAAACGAAAATCCATGATGGCGAGCGCAAGTGGCGTCTCTTCAATGGTCGCGTGACCGGTGACGATTGCTTCGTTCAGGCCCGTATTGGCGCTTTTTTCATCAAGTTCTTTGCTGTAGGTTTGCGAGCGGCTGACGAACTTGAGCGGATCGACAGAAATAATATCGGCGTCCGTTTCTACGAAACTGCCGGGATCAGCGAGCAGATCGATGCGCTCGTAGGCTGAAAGCTTGAAATGGAAGTTGCAGCGCGGACACACTTTCAAGTTTTTTTCCCAGTCGCGACCAATTAACATTTCTTTGCACTTTGGGCATTTGACGGCCAGAGCGCCGGGCGGCAACGCGCCGCGCAGCGGTTGGTTGGAGGATGCCTGCGCGCTGGAAGGAGGGACAGCTTCTTTGACCATAACAACTCTCCTCGTCAGTCTTGCGCGAAGAGCGCGGCAACGAAACTTTGCGGATCAAATGGCGCGAGGTTTTCGATTTTTTCGCCCGTGCCGATAAATTTGATAGGAACGCCCAGGTCGTCGGCGACGGCGAAGGCAAAGCCACCCTTCGCGGTTCCATCCAGTTTGGTGATGATCACGCCGGTGAGACCGATATCGGCGGCGAATTGACGAGCCTGCAAGAGCGCGTTCTGCCCGTTTGTCGCATCCATGACGATCAATAACTCCTGCGGCCCCGCGGGGAGAAACTTCTGAATGACCTTGTTGATCTTCTTCAGCTCTTCCATCAGGTTGTACTTGTTTTGCATACGACCTGCTGTGTCAACGATGAGGACATCGCACCCCCTGGAAGTTGCCGCCTGGATGGCATCATAGACCACTGCGCCGGGATCAGAGCCGGGGTTCTGGCTGATGACGGGAACGTCGATACGCTCTGCCCATACTTTGAGTTGGTCGATGGCCGCCGCGCGAAACGTGTCGGCAGCCGCCAGCATGATCCTGTGGCCCTCGCGCTTGAGGCGATAGGCCATCTTCGCGATGCTGGTGGTTTTGCCTGACCCGTTGACGCCAATCACCAGGATCACCGTCAGCGAATCCCGCGCGAAGGTGAGCGACGCGGTTTTGCCGAGCAGCTTCACCAATTCTTCGCGTAGAGCCTTCTGTACCTGTATCCCTGTCTTGAGATGTTCATCAACCACGCGCTGTTTCAGGTGGTCGAGCAGCCACATACTCGTGCCTGGCCCGATATCCGCACTAAGCAGCGTCTCCTCGAGATCATCCCAGAGTTCGTCCGTGATATCGTTTTGCCGGAAGGCATTGCCCATGCGGTTAAATAACTGGCGCGTGCGGCTCAAGCTGTTCTTGAATGGGTTTGCACGTTCCTCAGACACGGCATCTTCCTCTTTACGCGGCTCCGGCGCGGCCACATCCTCTTGTTTTTGTTCCCCTACAGGTTTTTGCCCAAAGAATCGATTGAGCAAGTTTGTACCGACTCTTTCATTGTGTGTTACAGAAACGGCAAAGCAAGCATCGCTGCCTGCAAACCTCGCCTCTGCATTTCAACGTTGGACGCGAGGAATTGCGCCCCTACATGATGTAAGGTGCAATCTACTGCCTCATTTGTATGGCATGTTTCTTCTTTAAGATACGACAAAAGGCAAAAGGAATCATACACGGTACACCTTTTGCCTTTGTGTTTCATTCGTAAGCCGATCTCCAAAACTCACTGAACTATGAAATAGCATAGTTAGCGATTGGTTCCTGCTCCATCGCAAGAAGCTTCACGCCTCTTTTTAGATAGGCCAGCGCTTCTCGCTCCACAAGCTTGAAATCCTGCAGAACTTGCGGTACTCACGCGAGTGAAGCGTGGTTTTGCCTCACTTGCACGGTGATACTACCACAAAAAAGCGAAGAAAGCAAGAGACCAATGGTATGTTTATTGCCGACTGGATCGATACGAATGCAGCGACCCATCACTGATGGGTTCGTTGATGATAATGTCTCCGTTGCGGATTTTTATGTTGTACAGGCACGATGGATTGGTGCAGACCCATGCCTTGTACTCGATTGAAGCTCCCTGACTGCCAAAATCAGACAGAGGAACCAGATCACCTTCATTACATTTGCGACACCGGGGAAAAGCGTTTTCCACGAAACCGCCTCCTTCCTTTCCCATCGAGGGTTCTATTCATCTTCATGCTCTGAATGCGTCTCAGACGGAGCGAAGATGGTAGCCGGGGGTGAGCCTCCGCCGCTGCATCCGCGTCCCCACAGCAAGCCAATATCCATGCCCTGCTATCATAGCATATTTTTCCGCGCGTGTCAGCAGTTTTCTGAATATCTTTTCATCTACTTCGCCGCGAGAAAAGCTTTCACTGGTGATAGAGGTCCGCTGTCATGATAACCAGCCATTCATCTGCTTTCACATCGTAGCGCCGTCTTTTCTCTAGCATAGCAGGTGCTACAAAATACGTCAAGATTCTGGTTCTATTTCTCTATTCCTATCTGCCAATGCCTGGGTGCGCAAAAATCCGCACCTCTGGGAATCTCTTCTGGCAATTCCTTCATTTTCTTTCCTCTTTTGAAATCAGATATTATGCCGATAAACGATAGTGCTACGCGCAAAATCAGGGATGGTGATCTCTTCAGGCATTCCAGGTGGCGATTTGGCATGATTATTGCAATACCAACTGATGGGAGAGCAAAACATCAATCAGTACGCGGGATATTTTTCCAGAGGCGTTTGCAAGCATTTACCATCTTTCCTGTTGTCAACCGGGCATGGTATTTACAGAAGGAGTTTTTTGGGAATGGGTACGAAAGCAAGTAGAACCTTGTATTGTGTGGATCGTGAGATGCCTGTACTGCTAAGCAATGAACATCATCAGAGCAGAAACATTCGCGCTGACGAAGCATACGATTCTCTAGATTTGCTGGAGGAAGAGGAGGAGAGTGAGTTTGAGGAAGGTGGTGATGGTGAGGAGGTAGAAAGTGATGGGCGCAGCGCGGTTGATGATTCGGTGAAGCAATATCTCAAAGAAATCGGCACGTATCCCCTTCTTACCGCTGAACAAGAATTGATGCTGGCGGAGCGCGTGGCGCGCGGCGAGCTTCCAGCGCGGCAGAAGCTCATCGAAGCGAACCTGCGTCTGGTGGTCAGCATCGCCAAGCGTTACTCGAACCAGGGCTTGTCGCTTCTCGACTTGATCCAGGAAGGCAATATCGGATTGATGCGAGCGGCTCAGAAATTCGATTACCGGCGCGGCTTCCGTTTCAGCACCTACGCGACCTGGTGGATTCGTCAGGCGATCACGCGGGCCGTGGCCGAGCATTCGCGCACTATCCATATCCCCGTGCATATCGTAGAGATGATTTACAAGATCAAGCGTGCCGCGCGCCGCATTTACCAGGAGCAAGGGATTGAGCCACTGCCGGAACAACTGGCAAGCGAGGTTGGTTTATCCAAAGACCGCGTCATCGAATTATTGAGCGTCTCCGAGCAGCCGATCTCGCTCGATGCGCCTGTTGCTGAAGATGAACAGTATCACCTTTCCGACACATTGGAGGATTTGAGCGCCGCTCCACCCGTCGATCTGCTCTCGCAGCGTATCCAGCGCGATTATATTGAGCGAGCCATGTCCGTTCTCAATCTCCGCGAACGTACCATTATTGAGATGCGTTACGGTCTGTGCGACGGCCATACCCATACCCTGGACGATGTCAGCGTGAAGTTCCAATTGACCCGCGAACGCATCCGACAGATCGAAGTCAAAGCTCTGCGCAAACTGCGCTACCCCGAACGCTATGAAAGCGTCCTGGGCAATTGCGCCCAGGCATGAGGAAGATCAGGGAGGAAATCATCTCGCTGTGGCGGCGCGACGCATTGTGCCGCCACAGCGGGTTTTATTCTCGTATCAGCGCGCCCCTATGTTATTTCTGCTGTCACGCCCTCAGCCTTCATACGCAGGTAAGCGTCCATAAACGGATCGATATCGCCGTTCAGGTAGCTAGAGGTGTCGCTCGTCTCGTAGCCGGTGCGGTGATCCTTGACGACGTTGTAGGGGTGGATGACAACCGAGCGAATTTGCGTACCGAAGTCGGCCTGCACGTTTTCGCCTTTCAGCCGCGCTGTTTCTTCTTCCTGCCGTTTCAATTCACGCTCATAGAGGCGCGCTTTGAGCAGTCGCATTGCCACTTCGCGGTTCTGTATTTGCGAGCGTTCATTCTGACAGGTCACGACGATACCTGTGGCAAGGTGGCGAATGCGCACCGCCGAGTCGGTCTTATTGATATGCTGGCCGCCTGCACCTGTCGCGCGGTAGGTATCTGTCTCAATGTCTTCCGGGCGAACGACGATGTCGATCGTGTCATCGATATCCGGTAGCAACTCGACTTTGGCGAACGAGGTATGGCGGCGATGGGCAGCGTCAAACGGCGAGAGACGGATCAGTCGGTGCGTACCTGCTTCCGAGCGCAAGTAGCCGTAGGCATAGCGTCCGGTGATTGCTACCGTCGCGCTCTTGACTCCTGCTTCTTCACCTTCATTGTATTCATAAGTTTCCGTGCGGAATTTATGTTGTTCCGCCCAGCGCAGATACATGCGTAACAGCATCTCGGCCCAATCCTGGGCATCGACGCCGCCGCTGCCCGCGTGAATGCTGAGGATAGCGTTGCGCGCGTCGTGTTCGCCGTTGAGCATCAACGCGAAATCCAATTTCGCGACCTGTCGCTCGATGTCTGCCAGTGATCGCGTGATCTCGGCCTGCATCTCTTCATCCGGCTCCTCCTCCAACAATTGCGCCAGCCCAAGCAGGTCGTTCAATTGCGCGTCGATGCCTTCCCAGGTAGAAAGTTCGTCGCGCAAAGCCGTTAATTGCTGCATGTGGGCTTGCGCCCGCCGCGTATCCGACCAGAAATCCTCTGCCATGCTTTCTGTTTCAAGCTGATTGATCTGTTCTTTTTTTCGCGCCAGGTCAAAGACGCACCATGGTCTTCTGGATGCGCCCTTGCAGGCGTTCGATTTGATTTGTTAGTTCACTCATGGCTCTTATTGTAGCATGTTTTGTGGTAGGTTGTATATGGTTTGATTAAGGAAAGGAGACCTTCATGCAGATCATACAAGGAATTGGGCAAGCGTTGTTTACGTCCTTTAGCATGTTCTGGGAGATCTTGTGGCCGTTAATTCTTGGCTTTACGCTATCGGGCATTATCCAGGCGCTGGTGTCGCATAAGGCGCTGGCAAAAACGCTTGGAGGTGATGGTGCGAAAAATATTGCGTTTGCCACGTTGTTTGGTATCGCCTCAAGTTCTTGCTCCTACGCTGCTGTTGCGCTCGCTCGTTCGATCTATCAAAAAGGGGCAAGCTTTATCTCATCTATGGCGTTTGAACTCGCGTCAACGAATTTAGTGATTGAGCTTGGGATTATCCTGATTATCCTGATGGGCTGGCAGTTCGCAGCCGCGGAATTTCTTGGCGGCATTCTCATGGTGATCTTTATTGCCCTGATCTTTCGTGTCACGCTGACGCGAAAGCTGGTACAACTGGCAAAGGATCATGCTGAAAAAGGACTTATGGGCAGGATGGAAGGACATGCCGCGATGGATATGAGCGTCGAGGGCGGCTCGTTTTTCGCGAAACTATTGAGTGGTAGAGGATTTACCGCGGTTAGCAACTATTTTACCATGGATTGGGCTTCCGTCTGGGTGGATATCGTGTTGGGACTGCTGATAGCGGGCGCGTTAGCCGCGTGGGTTCCTGACTCCTTCTGGCGCGTCTTTTTCTTTGCCAATGATCCGACAGTAGCCACGATTGAGGGGCCGCTTGTGGGGCCGCTGGTTGCCATCGTTAGCTTCGTTTGCTCAGTTGGCAATGTGCCATTAGCCGCCGTGCTTTGGAGAGGCGGGATCAGCTTTGGCGGCGTTGTCAGCTTCATCTTTGCGGACCTGATCATCCTGCCCATTCTTGACATTTACCGCAAATACTATGGGTGGAAGGTGATGGGTTACATTTTGCTTACCTTCTATATTACAATGGCAGCAGCAGGATATGTGGTTGAGTTCGTGTTCGGCGCGCTTGGGATTATTCCAACGAATCGCAATGTCGCCGCGATCACGGAGGGGATACAATGGAACTACACGACGGTTCTCAATATCGTTTTCCTCATCCTGGCGGCGCTATTAGTGATTCGCTTTATCCGAACGGGCGGCTTACCCATGCTGCGCATGATGAATGGTGAAAGGAAGAAAACCCATGATCACGCTCCCGAAGGCCATCACCTTTGATTGCTATGGCACGCTCATCGATTGGGAAGGCGAGATTCAGCGCTTCTTTGCCCAACTCCTGGCGGCCAAGCATATCGAGGGCGTCGATGCGCGCGCTTTGCAACATCACTGGGAAGCAGTGCAATTCGAGTATATCCAGCAGCAGTACCGGCCCTATCGTCAAGTGCTGCGCGATACCATGAAGCTCGCGTTCGAGCAATTCAACCTGCCCTATGACGACGCGGATGTCGAATTGTTCGCGCGTTCGATGGGAACATGGCGGCCATTTCCCGATACAAAACAAGCTATCCTCGATTTGCAAAAGTTTACTAAAGTCGCGCTTATTACTAATACCGACGATGATATCATCGCGGAGACGCAGAAGACGATTGGCGTGCGGTTTGACGAGATCATCACCGCGCAGCAGGCGGGCGCGTACAAGCCGAACCACAAAGGCTTTTTTCTGGCGCGCGAGCGGTTGGGCTTGCCCATAGCGGATATCTGGCACGCCGGTTTTGGCTTCAAGTACGATGTTGTGCCGGCGGCGGAACTTGGCTATACAACGGTGTGGGTGAACCGGCAGGGCGAAACGCGGCCCGTGGATGTGAAAGAGACGTTTCTCGTGGGCGATATGCGCACGCTGGCGTATCTGATCAGAGGGATTGCGGCAACGACCGATGAGAATGGTTGCTAAGGTTTTGCCCGAATATAGTGCCGCCAGCGCAATTCGCTCTGGATCACACGCAGGATACCCAGGAACATGCAGAGGTAGAGCGTTTCCAGGAAGAAGATGTTCGTTGCCCTATTGGCAGCGCCGGGGATCGCGAGATAGAGCAGGAAAGCTGGCACGAGGCCGAAGAGCAGCGTCACCCCCGGCTGCGTTTTCCAGCACGATGGGCGCAGCCACCATATGGGCAAACTGATGATCACTGCCGACCCGGCGATATCGCTTTCCAGGATGCCGATCGGGGAGGTAGTTCCCAAACCGGATGCCAGCGAGATGACGAACGGGACCACGGCGATACCAATTCCCGCGATGAGCGCCATCCTGAAGAACCAGGTATCCCAGCGCCGCAGCGGTGTGCGATTAATCGCGAGGCAGATAGATAGCCCAAGCAGCGAGCAGGAAATCAACGCGTTCAAGCTGGCCTGGATGTCGAAGGTATGGTAGGCGTGAAGATAGCCCGTTAAGAGATTAAGCGCCGTGAAGACTGCCCATATGCAGCCAAAGATACTTCCGAGCCGTACCCAGCGGGAGCGCGCGATCACGATGGCCGCGATCCACGCGCCAAGCACGAGGATAACATGCGCCGCCATGATCCAGAA
>DATLSW010000103.1:0-7269 GCA_035533955.1 Ktedonobacteraceae bacterium
CGCGCAGAAGCCATTGCTCGGCTCAAGGCTGACTCGGACACGATGCTGGCTATTTTCGATGCGCTGACGCCCGATGAGTGGGGGAACTTCAACGTCACTCATCCCTATATGGGTCCGGTGCCAACACTCTTCTATCCGGCCTTCCAGGTCATGGACTATGGTGTTCACACCTGGGACATGGAGTGGGGTCTGGGCGAGAAAAGTGGCAAACTCGACGAACGCACCGCCGGCGTGCTTGTGCCATACATGTTCATCCTCATGCAGTATACCGTGGATCAGGAATCGGCCGCGGGCGTAGATGCGGTGTTCGGTATTAAGATCGATGGTGAGTGGGGCGGCCAGTGGCGCGTCACCATCAAAGATGGCACGTATGCCTATGAACCAGCCGATACCCTTGATGGCGTGCAGGCAGTTTTCCACTTCAAAAATGCATCAGACTTTGTCCTCACTACCTATCAACGCTTTCCTGGCGGTGAGACGAGTGGAGACCCCAAGGTCATCGACCAGATCCGGCACCTGTTCTTCAGGATATAGAATGTTTGAAAGGCGCTCGGTGTTTCCGTAGGGGTGGGAATCCTTGTGGCTGCTCAGCACAGGATTTCCACCCGGCACTTGCTACTGCGGTCGCCCCGCGGGACGGATAGTATCCCTAACGGGGAGACCGCACAAAACCCTATCCCTAGAGTGGAGGCACAACCATGTCTATAATCCAGGCTCAAGGAGTACACCATATCACATTAGTGGGTTCCAACCGTGAGGCGACTATCGATTTCTACCAGGGAGTGCTGGGTATGCCATTGGTTATGGAGCAACCCAATCTCGATGTTCCAGAGGAGACCCATCTTTACTTCGATCCCGGCGACGGACGGCTGATCACCTTTTTTGTCCGCTCCTCGCGGGTGAACGATTCCACGCCCAATCCCGAAGGCATCGGCAACCTGCATCACCTTGCTTTCACCGTCTCGCATGCTACCTACACTCAGGTCGCCCAACGCCTCAACGAGCGCGGCATCTGGAACACGGGCAACATCGATCGGGGCTTCATGGACTCGATCTACTTCAGAGACCCCAACGGACAGTTGCTCGAAATGGCCTGTTACAAGTTCGTTCCGCCAGAAGGCTACAGCGTAGTTGACGTACTCGCCACTGCGCACCGCCTGCGAGTGGCCGATGGCTCCTATAACATCCAGGATTCTCACCTGGCCGACGCCATCGCCGAACTGACTCAGCGCAAAGCAAGTTCCATAACAGAGGTGGCTCTGGCATGACGCAATCCGCCGATAGCAAGAATCCCCATCAGGGTCAGCCGCTTGCGCTTGCTGGCGATCCGCTTGAGAGTGCGCGCGCGGCTATGATTATGGTGCATGGGCGCGGAGCCACAGCGCAGGATATCCTGACATTGACGCCAGACCTGCATTGCCCTGGTTTTGCCTATCTCGCGCCGCAAGCCGCCGGCAATGCCTGGTATCCCAACAGTTTCCTCGCGCCCATCTCAGACAACGAACCAGCCCTTTCTTCGGCGCTGTCAGTTATTACAGCGCTGCTCGATCAATTGGCCGGCATCGGTATATCTGCCGAGCGCACGATCATCCTGGGTTTCTCGCAAGGAGCGTGCCTGTCGCTAGAATATGCCGCGCGCAACGCCCGGCGCTACGGTGGCGTCGTAGGTCTGAGCGGCGGCCTGATCGGATCCGAGGATACGCCGCGCAACTACCCAGGCTCGCTGGCAGGCACGCCCGTCTTTCTGGGATGCAGCGATATAGACCCGCATGTCCCGAAAGAGCGGGTCGAGCAAACTGCCGAAGTTCTGCGATTAGCAGGCGGGAACGTTACAACGCGGTTCTATGCGCGCATGGCCCACACGGTCAACCAGGATGAATTGCACTTCGTGCAGGACATGATGGCCGCGCTCATATGATTGGGCAAATGGCCGTGGTACTCTATTCGGTGGTGTAGCCGCGCAATCAATTGCGCGGCTACAGGCATATTACCAGAGTGCTTGTGAGGCGAGCCGCGCGCCTTCGGCCAGAGATTGGAGTTTGGCCCAGGCGATGCCAGGGGCAACAGCGCCTGCCCCTGCAAAAGTGTCAAAGCCGCAGTCCGTCCCTGCGATGACGTTTTCCCGGCCCACGACGCGGGCAAAGCGCACAATCCGCTGCGCTACGACCTCTGGATGCTCGATATAGTTCGTGCATGAGTCGATCATTCCAGGGATGAGTATCTTCCCTTCGGGCAAGCGAACCTGCTCGAACACGTTCCACTCGTGTTCATGGCGCGGGTTGGCCGCTTCGATGGAAAGAGCATTGACCCGTATCTTCAGAAGCAGGTCGATGATTTCTTTCAGTGGTACATCGCGGTGATGCGGGCCATGATAGTTGCCCCAGCAGACATGGACTCGTACCTGTTCAGGCGAGATGTCGTTGAGGGCATAATTGAGTACCTCCACGCTTTGCAGCAAGTGTGTGCGAAACTCTTCAATAGAGGCACTGGCAAAACGAACGTGGCGCTGCATCGCCAGGTCTGGACAATCCAGTTGTAATGAGAAGCCAGCCGCGACGATGGCTTGATATTCATAGCGCATGGCGTCCGCGAGGGCGTAGAGATACGCTTCTTGAGTAGGATAATAGTTATTCTGCATCACCTGGGCGATTGCTCCAGGCGAGGCAGCAGGCATGAAGACCCCTTCAGGCTGCGCCTCTTGTAGCGCAGCCTTGAGATTGGCGATATCACGATGTACGGCGTCCTTGTCGCTCAAGCTGATGGGACCCGTGCAGGCCGGGATAAAGTTGCGACCTCCGCCGTCTTCGTTGCGCCGCAACTGGTGTTGTTTCAGGTCTGGGAAGTCCAGGAGATCTTGCGCGGCGAAGGGAATCGACTGGCCGCCAAAACCCGTCAGACGGTCCTTGACGTAGTTGGCGAAACCGATCTTGCTCATCTCACCGTCGGAAATGATGTCGATGCCGATGGCAACCTGGTGTTTGACCGTGTCGGCTACAGCATTCTGCACGCTATCGGCAAGCTCACCTGCCGATACTGCTTGCCCTTGCTCTCTGGCAATCATCATCCGCATCAGGTTGTCCGGTCGCGGCAAACTACCGGTGTGAGTGGTCAGGATTCTCGTCGTGCTGCGTCTCACAGTTTCGTCTCCAGTCTTCTTTCCTTCGCTTAAATATTTCGGGTCAACACGCGCTCGTAGGATGTCACCGGTGCATGTACCTCTTTGTCAACGATCACATCAAGGAGCGTAGGCGCATCCGTTTGCAGGGCTTCGCGCATCCTATCCTGCAATTCACGAGGATCGCTGATCCGGTGTCCCTGGGCGCCAAATGCGCGAGCAACCATACTGTAGTCAACGTCAACGAAATCGTTCACATAGGGGATAACATGGTTATGGTGGTTGTACTTCTGCTCATGGTACTCGAACGCCAGGGTACGATTATTCAAGACGACAACGAGAATCGGGATATGACACCGTAGCGCTGTTTCGATCTCGCTCAAATGATATCCGAACCCGCCATCTCCCGTTACGCACGCAACGTGACGGCCTGGCGCGCCCAGAGCCGCTCCCAGCGAAGCCGGGAACGCCCAGCCCAGTGAACCCGCTGCTCGGATGTAATTGCGTCCTGGAGCTGTGACCGGGAAGGCTGCTCCAGTCCAGGCTCCCATATAACCTGTATCCGCGGCAACGATATCTGTTGGATCAAGCGCTGCGCGCAGGGCGCTCATGACCGCCGCCGGATGGATTGGCTCTTCTGGCGATCGAGAAGCCAGGCGCTGCACCTCTTCTTTCCAGATCAGCTCTCGTTCGGTTGCTTGCCGCGCCCAGGCCGTGCGCTCAACGGCAAGGCCGCGGTTCAGAGCTTCCTTCACCAGAGCCTGGAGCGTCAGCTTCGCATCCGCCTGTACGCTGATCTCCTCACGATATGTAGCGCCCAGCACGTTTGTATCGACATCGACATGGAGAATGCGTGTTGAAGGAGGAGGCACCTGCCACGAGTTACTGACGTGTCCTCCAAGCCGGCAACCAACGACCAGGGCAAGGTCGCACTCGCGCACGATATCATTGGCAACCTTGCGCGAGTAGCGGCCGATCACGCCAAGCGCCAGTTCGTGGTCTTCGCGGATGGCCCCCTTTCCACCCATCGAGGTCGCTACCGGGAGGCTGAGCGCCTCCGCCAGAGCCTGTACTTCATCCCATGCCTCTGATAGTAAGACTCCGTTGCCCGCAATCAGAACCGGACGCTGCGCGGAGAGCAGAGCATCCAGCAATGCCGTTACCGCCTCCGGAGGCGGCGCGGTGCGCAGCGACGGGATATGCCCAAAAGGAGGTTCCTTATAAATGGGAACAGCATCAATTTCGCCGCGCAGCATATCCGACGGAATCTCAAGATGCGCCGGTCCAGGCATGGCTCCCGTGGCAGCGCGAATAGCCCCACGCAGCATTTCCGCCGCGCGTTCCGGGCGGGCCACGCTCTTGTTCCAGCGCGTCAAAGAGGTATGCAGCGGCAACTGGTCTAACTCCTGGTACTCATAGCGATCCCTTGACGGCGTGCGCATGGAGGTGGTGAGCGAAATGACCGGGCTCATTGACCAGTAGGGATCGGCGAGACCCGCCGCAACGTTTGAGACCCCCGGCCCGTATTGCCCATAGACAAATCCAGGTTTGCCGCTGACGCGGGCATACCCGTCTGCCATATAGGTCGCACCTTTTTCACTTCGGCAGGGGATCATCTGGATTCCCGCTTCTTCCAGAGCGATCCAGAGATCCTGATCACCACCGGTCACCTGGAAGAAGTACTTCGTATCGTAGGCTTTTAGCGTTTGAGCAATAGTTGCGGCAACTGATGCCATGGTATCCTCCTGAAACGTGTTGCGAATGCACGATGGCTTAAGCAGGGACAAGTCGAGATGAGTAGAATCGTCTTTAGCATTTGGATCGTGCCATTAATGGCTCGATCATAAATCCCAGGCGGGGCAATGTCAAGCGTAGTTCTTGCAGCAGACGTGCCACTGATACCAAATCCTGTGGAACCGTGTAGCGGCGCAATTCATTGCGCCGCTACAGGTGTTACCGTCAGTGTTCCACCGGATTTGATATGAGATCATGCTTAGCATTTTCGGAACCCCGTGCCTCGCACACTATACATGAGCTTCCATTCAGATACAACTATACTCTTCTATACTAGCACTTTCAGGCTACAACAAGCCTGTCGATCTCATTCAATGGTGTATACTCATGGCACAACACCTTTGGGGGAAGACTATGCAACAGAACCAGGAGCAGGTAGCCATGCCCGGATACCAGGAGCGCAAACAAGTAGCTTCGCTGTCTACTCCGATGCCGGAAAACCTCTATATGTTGGCGACGGTGCGCATGAGCGCGCAGCAGCGCCGCCAGTACACCTTTGGCATTGAGGCGACATCGCCGCTGCCGACTGAGTCGGCTCTTGTGATGCAGCGCGGCGACGAAGTGTCGGCTGTGCAGCGGATGCTGACCGATCTTCAGACCAGTACCGTGATCCTGGCGGGCGATCCGGGCGCGGGCAAATCGCTGCTCGCCGCGCTGCTCTATCGCCGTTTCCAGCTCAGCGCCGAAGCTGGATTACCCGCTCCCAAACATTTCGCCTGGCTCCGTATCGGCGCTCACACGACGCTGCCCGATGTCATCGCCTCCATCCTCAGTTCCATCAATGTCTACGAGCCGGGCATCTTCTTCCAGTCCGCTGAGCAGCAGATCGCAACGCTGTTAAATGCGCTGCGCCGCCCGCGAGAACCCGCCCTGGTCGTGCTTGATCAGTGTGAAGAATTGTTCTATCCAGAGAGCAAGGCGGATGCCCTGGCGCGCGGCGCATTACCTTTATTTCAGGATATGTTGCAGCAGGAACTCGGCGCCAGCCGCGTCCTGCTGACTTGCTATCGTTCGCCCTTTGACCAACAAGAGCGGGGAGAGTCGCGAGTGCGCTCGTTTCTGCTCTCGCGCATCAGTTTGCCGGAGGGTGTGGCCTATTTGCAGCAGAGCGGCGTGAAGGGATCATACGAAGCATTATCGCTGGTCTGGCAGCGCTGTAACGGCCATATCTTCTCGCTGCTCTTGTTCAGCGCGCTGTCGCGGCTGAGCGGCTATGCCTTGAGCTATCTCTTAGACGCGCCGGACTATCAACCTATGTGGAGCGGCGAGATCGTGTTGCATCTGCTGGCCGCCGTCTACCGTTTCTTGAGTCCGGCGCAGCGCGAACTCATGCGGCTCCTTGCTCTATTCCGCGAGCCGACGCCTGCCCATGAACTTTGCGCGGCGGTCGTGGGAGATGGTGCGGCGACTGGACTGCTCATGTTTGAGCAAGAACTGGCCCAACTGGCGCAATTGTCTCTGCTCCAGCCAGTCGTCAAAACCGAAGGCGTGACCTGTTATAGCTTGCCGTCGCTGTGGCGTTTCTATATGCTGGAACATTATCTGGAGGGCAGCGAGCGCAAACCCGGCGGCGCCTACTCGCTGGGCGTTACCAGCCCGCTCAGCCCGGCGAGCAACAGCGCCGAGGCGCAGGAAATCGCCATTGCCGCCGGTCATATGCGTGTCGCCGCCTACTACCAGCGCCGGGCGCGGGGAGAATGTGTGCCGCAGGGCGAGCGCACGGGGCCGCAGGACATGCAGCACACGCTCGCGGCGATACGCCACTTTTCGCTGGGATGGCAGTGGCAGCAGGCGTGGGATATGCTGCTCTCCGAGAACGTCTACGAGCGCATGGTGCAATGGGGCGCGTGGAATACCCTGATCGGCCTGTATTTGAACATCCTGCCTCCCAATGGCATTTTGACGCGCCGTGATGAAGGCTTGATCTGCAATCATCTTGGCCTGATCTCTGACCGCCTGGGCGATCACCGGCAAAGCTATGTCTATTATGAGCGGGCGCTGGCCGTCCAGCGCCAGGTTGGAGAACGGCATGGCGAGGCCATGACTCTGACCAACCAGGGTGAATTGTTGCGCAGTCTAGGGCAATTGCCGCAGGCCCACGCGAACTTTGAACTGGCCCGCGTCTTGAATGTCAGCTTGCGCGATTCATTGTTGGAGAGCGTCCTGCTGCAAAACCTCGGCCTATTGCACTATGCCGTCAAAGATTATCCGCAAGCCCTGCACTTTTACCAGGAAGCGTTACGATTTGCGCAAAGCCTTGAAGAACCGTACAATAAGGGTATGATTCTGACCAATATCGGCGTCTTATGGTACGAGCAAGGATACTACGCGGAGTCGCTGGCGCTCATGATTTTTCTCCT
>DATLSW010000104.1:0-22970 GCA_035533955.1 Ktedonobacteraceae bacterium
CACATCCCCACCCCCATCTGGTCGGCGCTGGGTGACACCGGCCAGCAGGCGTGCAGGGCCAACTGAGACGGGCGAGAGAGATGCCGCCGCCAGCACCACCGCCGCCCCCTCGTTCTCCCGCCGTCTCGACTCACCTACACGCTTCCCACGCCGAACGCTGTTCCCCACTCCCTCCATCGCCTCTCCCACGCTCGACGCCCACCCACCCGCTCGCATGGCAAGCCATTAGGCCACGGACGCTTTCCCGTTGACCGCCAGCGCATCGATCACCGCTTTGGGATAGCGTTTGCCTCGCTTGCATCCCACCGCCGGTATCTCCCCCGCCAGCACTTTTTGCCGCAGCGTCTCCCGTCCATAGCCCAGCTTGGCCGCCGCCTCTTGGCAACTGTAGCACGCCTGAGCCTCCCGCTCAGCAGCCTCGCGCTCTTGCACCAGCGCATCAATCGCCGCTTTGGGATAGACCTGCCCTTGCGTGCGTCCGGGCAACCGCCAGCCCGGCACATGCCCCGCTCGCACGTTCCAGCGTAAGCCATTGACCGTACAGCCCAGCAACGCCGCCGCTTCGGAAACGCTATAGCACGGTTCCGTCAAGATCGCCTCCGCCTCGACACGCACCCGGCAGCGCACGCCCTCCGGCCCCCGCTCCAGTTCCAGCAGGTGAGCCAGGCGCTGCGAGGCTTTGCGCTCCGCCGCCGAGACGGTAAAGCGCGAACAGCCCAGCCGCTCCGCGATCTCTTCCAGGGAGTATGCCACGCCATCCTCCAAGCCATAGCGCCACGTCAGCACCAACCGTTGCCGTTCTGGTAAGCTTTGCACCGCCAACCACAACTGTTCACGCACGCTCGTGTGCCGAGCTTCCTCCGCTTGCGAAGGCGGCTCCGACCCCACCGCCAGCAGCGCCGGAGCCTCGTCCGGGTCATCATACGCCTCCAGGAGTTCGTGCAGACTCTTGACCTGCTTGCCCTGCTTGACGGCGAAAGCCGCTTCTACCTCCGACTCGCTCACCTGCATCAACGCGGCCACCTCAGCCAGCGACGGCTCCCGCCCATACTGCATCGCCCAGGCTTGCTGAGCCTGAGCCGCTTTGGCCGCCAGATACATCTGCCGATCCGCCCCATGCAGCAGGGCATCGTGATACCAGAGCGCCTTGAGGAGAGCATGGCGAATACAGACCGAGGCGAAGACGACGAACACCCCCGACCCATGAGGATCGTAGTCCCGCAACGCGAGCAAGAGGCCGACATTGCCCTCCTGGATCAGGTCTTCCAGGGCCATGCGTTGCGCCATGCACTGATAGCGACAAGCGAGATGGATCACCAAGCCTTGACACGACTCCACCAAGCGCGTGCGAGCCTGCTGAGCCTGAGCCACCACCCGCTCATCCGGGTGTGGCAACACCGATTGGACGCGGCCCTGCGAGAGGGCCAGCCAACAGTCCTGCTCTTGCTCCGGCGTCAGGCGCACACAGTGCCGAACCGCGCGGAAATACTGGTCTTTTGCCAGCAACGACACATCCCGTTCGTTCGTGGAACGAGCAACCACCATCGGATCATCCTTTCCGTTTGACAAACGAGGCCCACGATCCGATACTGAACGTGGGTCATCCTACCCGTTGCAATGGCAAGCCGTGAGAGAACAAAACGCCGACTGGATGCGTTACCATCCCGCCAGCGTCTCTCATGGCTTGCCATATGCTCTACCATCGAAGTATGACACTCCACTCGCAGCACATTCAGAGCGTGCTGCACACACTCTCGCTTGTAGATCAGAGTCACGCCGCCCACCAGGAGACCGTTTACCTTCTCTGACCGCCAGTATTTTTCGTCCTCAACGACGCTCGCGCTGGCCCGTCGCTGGCATCACCTCCAATATATTAGCGAAACTACAAAATTTAGATAAAATTATTGTAGCACAAACCCAACTCTCTTGTCAAGAGTTTTAGCTAAATTTGCAAAAGAAGCTATCTAATGTTAGAATAGTACCAGAGACTATGAACACAGTCGTTATAGCCTTGAATAAAACCGCAAGAGGGGAGTTAACACACATGCCACTTAAAGCAGCATACCAGGACTACTACACAGCAGCCCAGGCTAAACAGGTAATGAGCATCACAGATGGGATGCTCTACAACTTCATACGCAATGGAGATATAGAACCTGTCAAATTGCCAGGAAGAAAACATAGCGTCTACAAACGCGATCAGATCGATAAGTTAGCAAGAGAGTTGAAAGAGTTCACGCCTCGTAAGACAGCCAAACCGACCAAGTTTGTCAGAGCTACGAAAGAAGACCTTGTAACAATCATGGAGATAAGCGACATTCTTTTTGGAGCAGGAAGAAGCGTTACGCCACTTGAAAAAAGAATAACCTGGCTAGAAAAGAACCCCGACACCTATCATGTCCTCAAACAAGGGAACCAGGTTGTCGGATATGTCTCTATCCTACCATTGAAAGCCAATTCGCCCAAAATGAAGCCTCTCCTGGGAGGCACAACAGCAGTTGACATCACACCTGATGACATCGTAGAGTTTGAAGAAGGTGTTCATACAGACTTCTATGTCATGTCAATAGGAGTGAAACCAACAGAGAGCATCAATGAGAAACATACCTACGGAAGCAGCCTCATACGAGGACTGAGACAAATACTCATCGAACTTGGAAGAAAAGGCGTTATCATAGAAACAATTGCCGCACGCAGCGATACCCCGGATGGAATACGAGTGTTGCGACACACCGGTTTCACTGAGATAGAACCTCTCCTTCCAGGGAAAAGGGCTTTCATCATAAGTGTGCCGGAATCAGGAGTACCGCTCATTATGGAATATAAGCAAGCACTACGAGAGTCGGATCAAGCTAAATTTGACAGCGTAATTGACAGCAAAGACGGTAGAAAAGCAGAGACAACCACGAACGACTACGGACAACATTATCGAAAGAAACCGCTTGCCACGCCGATTGAGCAAGGCTAGATGCAAAGCGCAAACGGACATAGTATACTTGGATCATGAAGGAAGATACCTGTGAACGATGAACTTGAAACCAGCCAGAGGAGCAGCATTGTGTCCGAATTTTATCGCAGCGGCGACCGATTTGCGGGGCGGCGGGTAGTGACGATCGGCGGCGGTACTGGAACGTTCTCTTTTCTCTCTCACCTGAAAAAGCATCCTCTCAGCATCACCGCCGTCGTCACAATGTCCGATAGTGGAGGGAGTTCGCGACGGCTTATGGACGAGTTTCACCGCCAAGTGCCGCTTGGCGATCTGCGTCAATCGCTTGTTGCCTTAGCGCGTAACGGCGCGTTGTGGCGAGAGATATTTATGCATCGTTTTCCGACGGCAGAAGAAGATGAGTCAGACTCGGACAACGGAACGCGCGTGGGCGGAGTGAGCGGCCATAGCCTGGGCAATCTGATTCTCAAGGGCTTGCAGGATATCAACAACGACGATCTCCTGCTAGCGATTGAAGACGCCCAGGAATTGCTGAATACTGCCGGGCGCGTTTTGCCCGTGACGCTGGCGCAGACCGCCATCTGCGCCGACCTGGCCGACGGCAGTGCCATCTGTGGAGAAACCGATATCGATACGCGCGGCGACAAAGACCTGGGGCCGCTCTCGCCCATCCAGCAAATACGGCTCACGCCGCCCGATGCACCGGGTTGCGCGCAAACCATTCGCGCCGTGCGCCGCGCCGATACCATCATTATCGGGCCGGGCGACCTCTATACCAGCCTCATTCCCAACCTGCTCGTCCAGGATGTCGCCAGGGCGATACGCGAATCCGACGCGGAGAAGGTCTACGTGTGCAATCTCATGACCAAACACGGCGAAACCGACGGCTACAAGGCGTCGGATTTCGTCAACGCGATTCATCGCTACCTGGGCGGGCGGGTTGATCGCGTCATCGTCAACGACGGCCTTTTTCCGCCGGACATCGTGGAGATGTACGAGCAGCAGAAAAGCGATCCGGTGATGCCTGATCACGCCCGGCTGGTGCAGCTCGTTCCCAGCGTGGTCATCGAGCATCTGAACCTGGAGAATGACCGCCTGGCCCGTCATGATCCCGAACGCCTCGTGCGCGCCATTTTCCCCGACGAAGCGTAAGAGCCGATTTGTGGCAGCGCAATCAATTGCGCCGCTACATCAGGCTGGCCCCTACCCGAAGGTGCGGGCGATCTGCTCGAATTCCTCGCGTGGGAAGGCCCGCATGGTCTGCGTGCGGACGCTGCCCTCGGCGATGGTTCCCAGAATCAGGTGTGCGGCCGTCTGATCGTCGGGAGCTTCTGTAATCACCACGTAATCGTACTGTCCCATGACGAGATAGAAGCCGATCAGTCTGCCGCCGACCTCCTGCGCGGCCTTGTCGAAGGCTTGCAGGCGTTCGGGGGCATTTTTCACTTCTCTTATCCCTTGTTCCGTCAGATTCACCAGGCTAATGTAGGTTGGCATCGGTTTTTCTCCCACTCCGCTAGCGGCGAGTAGCTTAGAGCGTACCCTGAGATGAACAACGACACGACATGGCATAACCCTGTGACAGGTTTCTTCTCTCATTGTACACTGTCAATCTACATTGAACAAGCCGGGCCATCAGGATGATGCGCGTCGGCGGAATAGCCAGCCTTCGCAGGAACCGGCCAGCACCGCTAGCAGGGAAAAGAGCGCGTTGTGCTGGGCTGTGCTGCCGCTCAACGCGAGCAGACCGCTATTCAAGAGCAAATAGGCGATGACGGCCAGCACCGCGCCGATGAAGGGGCGCGTAAACCAGGTGATGAGGACAAAGTTCGGCGGGAAGGCCGCCTGATAGCGTCCTAATGTGACGATGCCGCTCAGACAGCCGCCCATAAAGCCGTAGACCAGGATGAACCAGGGGACGCCGGGAGGGATAAAGCTGGCTGTCAGCAGACCGCTTCCTATCGTCGATCCCTGGATCAGAGCCGCGATCAAGGCTGCTCCCAACGCACACGCCATATATACGGCGAAGATGATGCTGCCACGCTGCCAGGATGCCTGCGGCGCACCGCCGCGTTGTGGCGAGGAAGCCGCAGCGCGGGTTGACGGTATAACAGCCGGGAGCGGCTCGGTGTTCTGCTCTCCCGTGATGGACGGAGAACCGTCTGCGTCGCGCTGGGAGGCCGCGAGAACGGCCAGTTCATGCACGTAGCTCTCCGGCAGCTTTTGTTTTCTGGCCGCTTCTACCAGTTGCTGTAAGTACGCGCTGTCAGCCTCCTGGAGCTGGCGCGGCAGCAGATGATACTCGTTGCGCGCGATGGTTGAGGCGATATAGGTAATGCACGTGATGTCGCGCTCGCGGTATGCCTCGTGGACTGTAACCTCGACGCGCTCAAATAACCCATTCGGCGGCGCCGCCGCGTGAATTTTATCTAGCAGAGGAAGGACGCTTTCTTGCGCGCGCAGCATCCGCGATGGGACGCGATAGAGGATGCCCCAGACTTCGTCGCCGCGCTGTCTGCTGGGAACAATGGTGGCTACGACCTGGCCGCCGCGCGCATTGAGAACATCAAAGGTGATGGTGTATCCCTTCAAAACGCCTGGCCCATAGAGCAGGGCCGCGCCTGCGAGCCGATCCGCGCTGTTGAGATAGGCCGCGTCCATGGCCGGGCCATACTCAAAGAGCCAGGAGAATTCGGGTTCCGCGGCTTCCGTCATGCCGACAAGCGGCAATGGCGTTTGATCGAGTTGCTCGTCGGCGTTTTCGTCTCGTTCGCTGGACTCTTCGGGCAACGGCGGGGCCGTTGGCGCCTCGATGGGAAAACTGGCGGGTTGACTAAAAGAAAGTGGCCGCGGCGAGTTGCCGCGCACTATTTGCACACCCTGCGCGACGAGTTTCTCGCCGCTCGGCGCGTCCGGGTCATTCTGCACATTGCGTTCTGGCTGCTGAGACTCTGGCTCTGTATTCACTGCTGCCCCCTTTCATCACAAAACAAACATCCCATTGGCAGAGAATATCGCTATCCTTGTATCTCAGGATACTCTTCTTTACATAGCGCACCAAATTTCCCGCACGAACGTACCCATCATGGCTATGTGGCAGCGCAATGCATTGCGCCGGAATCGACTCAGGGCGCGATGCATTGGACGGCAAGGACCTGCTGACGCAATGCATTGCGCCGCTACATTTCGATGTTGCGCAGCAGGCGGCGCAAATCACTGGCGCGGCGCTGAATTTCGCGGCGGCTCAAGATGCCGTCTTCGGTGATGATGGCGGTTACGAGGCGCGCCGGCGTGCGGTCGAAATAAAAATTGCGCGCGGTGACGCCTGCAATGGGCTGCTCCAACACCTCGGTTGCCTCTTTCTCCTCGAGTTGGCCCAGATCTCCCGTCCAGCGGCGCGGCGTGATTTTGAGCGTTTCGCACAAGACATAGAACGGGACGTGATGTCCGCGCGCGGCCCAGGCGACAAGCGCGGTGCCAGCTTTGTTGAGGATGTCCCCGCTTGCCAGCACGGAATCGGCTCCCACGACGACAGCCTGGCAGCGCGGCAAAAAGATAGCGGCCTGGGCGTCGGTAATCAAGGTGACCGGAATGCCGCGCTGCGCCAGTGCCTTCGCAGTGTCGCGCCCTTCATAGCGCGGTCGCCCTTCCAGCGCGACTACCTCTTCAATGTGCGCGGCGCACGCTGCCAGCACGTCCAGCACCGTCCCTGAAACGCTATCGGTCAGCAGCGTGCCGTTTAGCAGAGGGCGCGCGTAGTGGGTAATCTCTTCCAGCGCGTGATCGTAGCGATTGCGCACCTGCTGCGCCTGCCGGGCGATGGCGGCCGACCCTTCCGGCGCCGCGCTCATGATACGTGCCATCGCGCCAGCCAGCGCGGCCATGGCCGGGCGCGCCCGTGCCAATGCGCGCGCCGCCGCGTAGAGGCACTGCATGCGATCCTCCGGCGTCATGGTTGTATCAGACGCCAGATCGGCGAGCAACGCGATGGCCTCTCCAACCAACCAGCGCGACCCATGCTCGCGATCGTCGCGTATGCGCGCGATGCGTTGTTCGTTGTTTTCCATGATATCGTTACCTCTAATCAAGAGTATAGAGGCAAAAATGGCTGTATGCCAGTCTTTGCCCTTAACATTCTCTCCGGCCAATAGCAAAATATAGCCAGATGATAGTCTTTTTGTCGCCGGAATTCGTGTATCCCTGTAGAATAGAGTAAGTGGAACATGCCTTGTTGCTCACCACCATCGGAATGGTGGTCTCGCGACAAAGTGTGTAAATGTTCTGGCTACTCGGTGGCCCTCAACGTACAAGTTAAGATGAAAGGATTGAACAAATCATGACAGAAGCATATTGCGTCAAGTGCAAAAAGAAAACTGAGATGAAAGGCGCGCAGGAAGTGACCATGAAAAATGGCCGCCACGCGCTCAAAGGTACCTGCTCGGTTTGTGGCACGACCACCCAGAGCTTTCTGAGCGAAAAGAAGGCGTAAAGCAGGGCAAGCGTCCGGCGTTTTCTGAGCGAAAAGAAGGCGTAAAGCAGGGCAAGCACCCGGCGTTTTCTGAGCGAAAAGAAGACGTAAAGCAGGGCAAGCATCCGGCGTTTTCTGAGTAAAGCAGGGCAAGCGCAAGGCATTGCCCCTACCCTATACGGCGGCTTCATGGGCCGATCTGTGATATGGTAGGGGCAATGCTTTGCGCTTCGGCTGCCATTTTTATACCATTTTTTGCTAGCGATCTGGACAATCCCTCCTTTATCTGCTATGCTTACTAGAGTAGTGGATATGGGTGCGAGGGGAAGGTGTAACATATCTCTTGTACCCGGCGAATCCCGTTCAGGATTGAAAATGCTATTCACTGCGCCTCAAAGGAGAGGATACGATGAAACAAAGCTTTATAGAAGCCTCAAAGAAGAGGATAATCAAACATGGATTGCGCAATTTGCGCCTCCTCCGCCAGCGTAAGGGCTTGAGTCTGGGCCAACTTGCCGAAATGACAGGCCTGCGCAAAGATATGCTAACCCACTTCGAGAGCGGGCGCGAAGATCCCCAACCGTATCAATTGCGTCTCCTGGCGCGCGCGCTGGGCGTTCAGCAGCTCGAACTCGTCTCGTGAGAGGAAACAGATAAAATGTGGCGGCGCAACGCATTGCGCCAGTAGGGGCCGATTGATCGCACCCGTGCCGACAGGCGTGATGCATTGCGCCGTCACATCATGCCGTCCCTACAGAGAAAATGCGTAGGGCAGCAAATCCGCTGCCGTGAATGATTGTTTCGCGCCGTCGATGTAGATGACGGCGTTGGGAGCGAGATCAGCCAGCCACTGGCGACACGCGCCGCAGGGTGTGCGCGCGTCGAGCGGGGCATCCGACGCGGCATCAATACAGGCCACGGCCACCGCGCTGATGGGTCCGGCCCCGGCGCTGATGGCTGCCGCCAATGCCGCGCGTTCCGCGCACAACGTCAAGCCATAGCTTGAAATCTCGATATTGACGCCGGTGTAGCGTTTGCCGCCAGCCACCACGACCGCTCCCACATGAAAATGCGAGTAAGGGCAGTGAGCGCGTCGCGCGACCGCGCGAGCTAGCGCCAGCAATTCGTCGCTTTCCATAAATGCCTCCTGGTCATAGCTCAACTTTTTCGGACTTTTGCCGATGTATATGGCTATGACTGCTTCGGTGACTTGTCATAGCCCAAATTGTATCATGATGTTACTACCTGACATCCATCCCGTTACAAGCTATGAAAACGTATCTTATCACAACATTCAAGGCCGCTTACTTGCAGAAATACGTGTTTGTATTGTAACGCAGGTCGGAGGAGAGTATCAACTGTGAAAATCATGGTAGCGGACGATGACCGTGATATGGTAGATATGCTGAGCTATTGGCTCAAAGGTCGCGGCTACGACGTTGTCCGTGCATTTGACGGGGAACAGGCGATCAAACGCTGGCGCGAAACGATGCCTGATCTGGTGATTCTGGATGTCCAGATGCCCAAACTCGACGGCTTTGAGGTCTGTCGCCAGATGCGGAACGAGACGAACTCAATGGTTTTAATCCTTACCGCCCATGATCGTGAGGATGATGAAATTCGCGGCCTGGAATTAGGGGCGGATGATTACCTGCGCAAGCCGTTCAGCCCGCGCCAACTACTGGCGCGTATCAAAGCCATCTCGCGGCGCTCGGCGAATACGCGCGGCGTCTCGAATACCTCAGCAGTAACGGTCGGCCCTATATCTCTGGATGCCATGCGGCACGAGGTGATACGCGATGGCACGAAGACTCGCCTGACGCCAACGGAGAGCCGCCTGCTCCACTTGCTCATGACTCATACTGGTCAGGTGCTGACCACGGATATGATTATTGAGCGCGTCTGGGGCTATGACGAAGCTGGCGATTCCGGCCTGGTGAAGACGCATATCCGTCACCTGCGCCAGAAAGTCGAGCCAGACCCGAATAGTCCGCAGTATATTATGACCGTGCCGGGCGTTGGCTATACATTCACTGCACCTGTGGACGAGGAGTGAATCGCCGCTCGCTTATTGATGCATTGATATCTTGCGTTAGTCCTGACGCTCATTATGAGTGTCAGGACTGATGTTTGTTCTCTTCTCAACCACGTTTCCCGCTTCTTAACCGTACTGTAACAAACTCTTCATTGTATCGCCATCCCGGTCGAGTATAATTCCGCCAGGAAAGACAGACTATCGGGGTTTTTGACAATGATGCACGCTCCTCAAAAAACGGCAATAAAGTATACGATTGCGCAGACGCTCGCACGCGGCAATGCTGACGGAACATCTCCTTGCAATTGCAGACCACCTGCTTTGCTGGCGTCTTCTCTTGACGAACGCGGTCAGGCGCTGGCTTTCGACCTGGAACAAACAACGCCGATTTCGCCTGAACTCTACAACCACCTCGATAAGCGGCTGAATGCGCTCTTTCCGCGCTCAACGCCGTTCAGCCTCGTACTGCTGCACGTTGCGCAGATCGAGCAGGCGGGGACTTCTGCTCTGTGTAAACCACGGTATTACCACGCGCTGCCAACCTTGTTGGAAGAGGCGCTGGCGCAGATTCGCCGCTCGATCCGGAGAAATGACTATATTCTCACGCATGAAGGAGTGGGCGCGGCGTTACTTTTTCCCGGCGTCGATGAGCGAGGCATTTACGGCATTATTGAGCGAATTTATCACAATATCAGCAACATGCCGCACGAAAGCTTTTTCTCTTCCTTAAAGCGCGAAACGGTGATCGTGATGGGTGTTGGTTCGTATCCTACGCCCGCGCCGTCGGTTGAACGTTTGCTATATAGCGCCGGGAATACATCCTATCGTCTGGTGTTGCCGTCTGCCCCGTTCATCGCTCCCAGGGATAACAGGCGCGGGCAGGACGAAGAAGCTCTTATGTGGGAGGAGGACGAGCGCGAAACCGGCGATCATCTCCCGGCCACTTTTGCTATTGAGCATGCTTATATGCGCCTGCCCCTCTCGCGTAGCGCGCCCTTTATGCACCTGCCCGCGCAGATTCCTGCTCGCCTCAGGCAGTTGCTCCCCTATAACGTGGCGCATGCTTTGCAGTGCGTTCCTGTGGGGCGCAATCATCACAGCTTGACCGTGGCAATGGCGCATCCCCAGAACACGGAACACGTCACTACCCTGCAAGAAGTGACCGGCCTCACTATCTTCCCGGTATCCTGCGATGTGGTTGCACTGAAGAATCTGCTCGAGCAGGCATGGTGAACCCGTGATGGCGTCGTTTCAATGTGGCGGCGCAATGCATTACGCCGCCACATTCGGATAGCCGGATTATCAGGTGAAACGTTATGATTGCGGTTCTGGGCGATAGTTTACATGGTGATAATTGTGTAACCATACAAGCGTTAAACTTAACCAGATCACAACTGAACCTCAACATAAAAGTGGATCACTATAAGTTACTATAATATGCGATGAGACAATCAATTGTATCGGTTGATACAATTTCGTCGTTTTACGAACTATTCTTTCTTTTCGAGGGGACAAGCTAATGTTACAGTTGACTCACGATGATATGCTTTTGACGTTCAAGGAGGCAATGGGCTACTTGCGAGTGAGCCGCTCGACCCTCTACCGGCTGATGTGGTCGGGGCAACTCACCGGACACAAGGTTGGCAGCACCTGGCGCTTCTATCGCGAAGATTTGCGCGCCTGTGTTGGTCGTCCAGCGCCTGAATTGTCGCAGACACTCAGTCTGAACTAATGGTTTGTTGTCCATGCTCTCCAGCTATCTGAATCTCTGGTCGTACAAAGTCCGGTTTTATCTTTCTGACGGGAGCCTATTAAGGCTCCCATATTTTTATAGTCGGTCAAAATTCGTGATTTTCCAACTATTTCCTTCCTGGCTCACAGTGATCAGCGCGGTGTAGCTGGCATGGGCGCGCGTCACTTTCACCTCATAGCTGAAATGCGAGAGATCCGGCGCGTTCTGGCTGACACCCAGGGAGGGCGTTTGCGGCTGATATGACTGGATAGTACCCTCTAGATCAGCCTGCCTTGCCTGCTGCGTAAATTGCGCCAGCGTCAGGTTGGGCATGTCGAGGTCCTGATAAGCTGCCTGGTAGTCCTGGCTCTGGAGATTGGCATAAAAGTCTTCGACCACCTGGATTGAGCCAGAGGCGCTTTGGTACGCGGTGTCGAAAATCGTGTAGGCTCCCCAACTGAGCAGGCCGCAGCCCACGAGTCCGACGCCCAGCACCGCGACGACGATCCAGATCCACGCACGCGAGCGTTTGGGGGCGCTGGCTCCCGGCGCGGGATTGCGCGGCTGATATGCTGGTCGCGGCGCGGAATAGTTTAGCGGCGCTGGCCGGACGCTGCTCATAGGGGCGCCAGATGCCGCGGGAACAGGCTGTTCGATAACTGTGGACATGTTCTGATAATACGAAGGCGGCGGTGGGTAAATCAGACCCTGGCGAATAGCCTGCTCCAGCGCTTGCTGATCAAGTTGCCGCGCTTCCTCCGGTTCCTGCGCGTCATCTACTGGAGCAATTCCCGGCTGGATCGGCTCCTGGATATCTCCCATATCTGGCGCGAACTCGTAAAGCGGCGGCATTTCCTCTTGCGCAAACGTCTCTTCGTTTGCTCTATCAGGCGCGGCTTGCGGTTGTGGTTGCTGCTCCGAGGGTTGCATAATTGCTCCTTTATGATCTCATATCATATCACCGGATATGGTGTCAGGCCATTATCAGACATATTACTTTCATTGCCGAAGGTATTGTAACCGATTTTAGAAAATGTAGCAAAGTCTAGACAAACGTGGCGGTTTCTGCCATGCTTATAGCAAATAACTAGCGATTTGTTGCTAGCCACAAATAGGTAAGGAGAGAATTCTCAGATGCCGAAATCCAACCATGTGGAGACCATCGGTCAAACCATTCGAGCGCAGATTCTTGCCGGGTGTAAGCAGTATCTGCGCGGGTGTTGGTGGTAATACCGTAGACAGATTGATCAGAGGGATAAACCATGCAGCAGAGAGGCCAGAAACGGCGCAAAGAGACGATCACCAGGGCCGTGACGCATATCCGGTTAGATGAGGCCAACAGTGTCAAGCTGGCGGCCCTGGATGCGCTGGCTCCGGTCTATCTGGCCCTCTGCCAGCAGTATGTGACTTTGTTCTGTACCGAAGAAGAACCCAACAAGTTTCTTGATCCCGTCTTTGAGACGTCCCTCTCCGAACGCTGGCATCGGGTTGCCATTCAGCAGGCAGCAGGCATTGCGCAATCCTGGAGAACGAATCGTGCTAATGCCTATCATGACTATCTGGATGCCCTGCTCGACTATCACAAGCGAGAGATCGAAGGTACGCGCAAGCCAGACGAGCCAGAACCAGCGTGGCGCGAATGGAACATCCCTGCGCTCCAACAGCCCTGCATTCAGGCCAATGTGAACGTGGCGCAGCTTGAGCCATCGCAAGATTCGACCTTTGACTACTGGCTCAAAATCAGCACTCTCGCGTTCCGCAAGCAGTTGTTGGTTCCGGTGAAGCTCTCCGATTATCACCGGGAAGCCCTCAAGGACCAGACCATCAACAGCAGTGTGATCATGAACAAACGCGATGGCGTCTGGTGGTTGACGCTCACTTATGACAGCATCATTCCCATCCAGACCGAACCGGATGCCCCGGTGGTCGGCGTAGACGTGGGGATAGCGAACTTCCTGACGACGAGTACGGGCAAGCACTATGGCACGTTTCATGGCAAACTCAGGGAGCGGCAGAAGCGGGATCGGGAAAAGCGGAGGCGCAAGGCCAAACTACGTGCCTGCCTCAAGAAAAAAGGCATCACCAAGCTGCTCTCGACGAGCAGCAGGAGCGGGCAACGTTTAGCGCGTCATGTGCGGCAGAGCATCAACCGTGCGGTGAACGAATGCGTCGCAGAGCATGAGGGCTATCAGATCGCCTATGAACAGTTGTCCGTGCGCACGATGAAGTTCAAAGCGCGCTCCATGAATGCCTATTTGTATGCCTCCAATCTTGGGCATATCCCCCAACAACTGGCCTGGACCACCGCGAAACAGGGGATGAGAGCCACAGCTGTCAATGCCGCCTATTCCTCGCAAGAATGCAGCGCGTGTCATTACGTAGACCGTGCCAATCGACCGAACCAGCAAACGTTTTGCTGTCAGCTGTGCGGTCACCGGATGCACGCCGATGAGAATGCCGCTCTCAACATCGAGCGACGATGGCATGATGGGGAACTGTACGCCTGCGCGGACAGGCATGCCATCAAAACCTTGCTCTTGCGCCGACATCAGGAGTGGCGCGAGCGCTCCGGTTGGCCGTAGTCCAACCGCCCGCCTGGTTTGTTCGCGAACAGGCGTAGGTTAAGGTCAAGAATGTACATGAACGACACGTTCGTCTACATTCTTGGCAACTATAGCGAGTTTGGGCGTGAAACGCAAGCGCGACGGCGCTTAACAGTCGTTCAGGAGGTTTTTTCGCGGGTTTCGCCTGCGAAAAAACCTCCTGAACGACACAACAGGAGCCCGCTTGCGGGCTAGTATGAGAGAAAAAAGACTTTTAAACAGCCCCTACAAAAATTAGCCGGAATGGTGTATACTATGCATAGGAAGAGACGAACATTTCCCCCATGCCAGATTCTGGGCGAGGACGGGCCATGCTTCGCCTCTGCACAGCATCAGCAGTAGAATTTCAGCGATGTGCAGAGGTGTGAAAAGCATGGCCCGCCTTTTTATAGACGAGCAAGTTGTAACCAGGCAGCGTAATAATAAGTGAATGTTGGAGATTATTTCAGACAGGAGACGCGGTGGCGTGAGTATGCTAAACGGTAAATTGCGCTCGCAGGCCAATGCGCAGAGCCATCCTGCTGATCCTGGCGAGACATGTGCAATGGAAGTGAAAGAAAATGGGCAGCCAGGACAGGGTGTTCTGGGGAACAATCATACCCTGGCAGAGGAATTTCAGGTGTTTTACCAACAAAACCTCGGCTTGATCTATCGGTATGTCTATAGTAAGGTTGGGAATCGTGAGGAAGCGGAGGACATCACATCGCAAATATTTATGAAAGCGGTGCATGGTCTTGATAGCGGGCGCGGCACGGAAGCCATGCTGAAGTGGCTCTTTCAGGTGGCGCGTACCACCATTGCCGACTATTGGCGCGCGCGCTATCGTCTCTCGACCAACTCGCTCGATGAATTACTGGACGCCGGTTGGGAAGGCCCGGCGGAAGCTAACCCGGACGTCTATCGCGGCCAGCCAGCAGAGCGCGTGCAGCAACTCTTGAGCGCGCTGCCGGAGCATTACCGGCAAGTGCTGACGTGCCGCTTTCTTTTCAACCTCTCGGTGAAAGAGACCGCGTTCAGTATGGGGCTGAGCGAGGCGAATGTGAAAGTGTTGCAGTTTCGCGCGCTCAAACGCGCTGCTGAGATTGACGATATCTTTGAAAAAACGCCATCATCGTAATGCATGGTGGGTTGTCAAAGCGGAGAAACATGACTATGCCAGGTGAAGAGCAAGAACAAGAACGATTTGAAGACTATCTCGCGCTGGATCGGTATTTAGAAGAGCTAGAGGCTGGTAGAACGCCGCGCTTGCCGGAGACGTTGACGCCAGGCCAGGCGCGTATCTATCGCATGGCGGCGCTATTTCGTTCTGCCTCATCTGAAGCTGCCGAGCCGCGTCCAGAATTTGCCGCCGAGCTACAGGCGCGTCTGTTGCAAGAGCAACATCTCCCATCTTCTACGTCCCACAGACCCGCGTCCGCGCCGCGGCGGGAGAGAGCGCGCCCGCCGCGCCTGCTCTCCCGCCGCGCCTTGCTCGCCGGTGGTACAGCCGCCGCTGCTGCATCGTTCGCTGCAGGCGTCGGCATTGATCGCATAGTTGAAGCCGCGAGTTCCCAGACGCCTGCCTCTTCGGCACAGGCAGGGACAAGCTGGACGGAGTCACTTGTGCCGGCCAATGTATCCTCCCAATGGCTCTTCGTGACGACTGTGGCCGAACTGGGTAATCAAGCTGTGCGCTTTGCCTCCAACTCCATTGTAGGCTATGTGCTGCGCGCGAGCAGCGCGAGTAATGCGAGCGGCGCAAACTGGAAGGGCGGGAGCCAGACCGGCCAGGAGAGCCAGGAGCAGATTATTGCCCTCTCGGCATCCTGCACCCACATGGGCTGCATCGTGCAGTGGCAGGACGCCGATCACAAGTTCCATTGCCCCTGTCATGGCGGCATGTTCGCGGCGGATGGCGCGACTGACGCCTCATCCAGCAAGCTGTACTTGCGGCCGTTGCCCCAAATCGAAACCAAAATTGAGCAAGGGAAGATCTATGTGCGCGTTCCGGCGAAGGCATAAAGACTCCATGCCTGCTGGCGCAGTACCAAATCTCTCCAGTCCCCGCTCGATGGGCTACACAAGCCACTGCTCATAGCCCAAATAGTGTGTCTGGCATCGTTCGCCTTGACACCGCCTATCCTGCTGATGTATCATCATTCAAGTAAGGATGCATCGCTGTCTTTATTCTTAGCGCGGGCGGTTGCTGAAACTGGTAGACAGGATAGACTTAGGATCTATTGGCGAGAGCCGTGAGAGTTCGAGTCTCTCACCGCCCATCTGGTGCCGGGCTAAAAGGCCGATGAGTCCCGTTCGGGATTGAAATGAGATGCATGTAGCTACAGGGCCTTCTGATCCCGTCTGTGATTGAAATTGGGATTAAATTGGGACTGAAATAATTGCAATAGCATTTATACTATAAAATGAACGAGCAATCTCGTTGGAGGAAACGTGAAGTATTCGGTAGAAAAAAAGCCAGGGAGCGAGGCTGTCCTGGAAGTCGATTTTACCTGGGAAGACCTGGAAAAAGCTTCGGATAAAGCTTATCGCAAGATGGCGCAGGAAGTTGACGTGCCGGGTTTTCGCAGAGGGAAGGCCCCGCGTTCTTTGCTTGAGCGCAGGGTAGGGAAAGAGCATATCTACCAGGAAGGGCTGGATGCTCTGATCTCTGAGACCTATCGTCAGGTTCTCAAAGAGAATGAACTGACTCCCATAGCCCAGCCGGAACTCGATGCCCCGGCTTTTGAGATCGGTCAACCCTATCATCTCAGCCTCAAGATTCCCGTCTTTACGCCTGCCGTGCTGGGCGATTACCACGCGCTTCATTTGGGACGCGAGGAAGTCAGCGTCACCGCGGAGGAAGTTGAGCAAGAGCTAGAATCTCTCCGCAATCGCGCCGTTGAGTGGAAAGAAGTTGAACGCGCCGCCGAGTACGGCGACCGTGTGACCGTCGATCTCAAGTTGGAGGTCGAAGACAGAACCATTTCCGATTTGAAGGACAACCCCTTTGAATTGACGGAGGAGCGTTTCGGCATTTTCACCGGCATGGATGAGCATATTGTGGGGATGCAGGTGGGCGAAAGCAAAGAATTTGCCGTGATACTGCCCGAAGACTACACCAATAAGGATGTGGCCGGGAAAGAAGCCCGCTACGCGGTGACGCTCCACAAAATCGAGATCAAAGAGCTGCCGGAATTGGATGACGCCTTTGCCGCCACGGTCAGCGATGGTCAGTATGAAACGCTCGAAGACCTGCGCAAGGCTCTCAGCGACAATATCTATCAGACGCGGGAGCGGCAGAACAACGAGGCGCTGCAAGAAGAGATCGTCCATACCATTATTGATCAGTCGCAGATTGCGCTGCATCCCGTGCTGATCCGCGAAGAAGCCGAGGACATGTTGCACCAGTTGACGCACAGGCTGGAAGAACAGCGCATGTCGCTCGATCAATTCTTGCTGACGCGCAAGCAGACGCGAGAACAATACCTGGAAAGCATTCTGCCGCAGGCCGAGGAGCATCTCAAGCACGAGTTTGTGTTAGAGGCGGTGGCCGAACAGGAGCAAATCACCGTTGCCGAGGAAGAGTTGCAGATGCTGCGGCAGATTTATGAAAGCGGGGGCCAGCGTCTGCAAGATGCTCAGGTGCGCCTGCTCGCCACGTCATATCGCCGTCAGAAGGCGCTGAGCTACCTTGTCGAGTTGCTGACCCGCAGCGAGGAAGAGCAGAGCCTCGAACAGATAGCCGCGGAGGCGGTTGGACAGACGCTCACGGAGAACGCGCAGGCTGCTGCTAGTGTCGGCGCGCAGATCGCCGGGAACGAGGAGGCTGCAAGCGAAGGCGCGGGAGAAACTGATACCCTTACCGAGCCAACAACGTCTGTAAGTTCTGGAGAAGCGGAAACGGCTAGCCAGTAAGTGACGCTCACCGGAGCTTGAGCGAGCGGAAGGGAACAAGAACGTGGCAAACTCGAAAAACATACGCACAACGTATCGCTGCTCTTTCTGTGGGAAGAGCCAGGATCAGGTGCAGCGGCTCATTGCCGGGCCAAGCGGCGTCTACATCTGCGATGAATGCATCGACCTCTGCCGGGAAATCATCGAAGAGGAGCAGGCTACGGCAGCCAGACCGCGTATGCAGTTGGGCAAGATACCCACGCCCAAGAGGATCTACGAGCAGTTGAGCCAGTATGTGATTGGGCAGGAGCGCGCGAAGAAGACGCTCTCGGTTGCTGTCTATAATCACTACAAGCGCATCGGCGTGGGAATGCAGATCGATGACGTTGAGTTGGCGAAGAGCAATATTCTGATGGTGGGGCCGACTGGCTGCGGCAAAACGCTGCTCGCGCAAACGCTGGCGAAAATTCTGGATGTTCCCTTTTGCATCGCCGATGCGACGGCGCTCACGGAAGCCGGTTACGTGGGTGAAGACGTCGAAAATATTCTCCTGCGCCTGATCCAGATCGCCGACTTTGACATCGCGCGCGCCGAGCGCGGCATTGTCTATATCGACGAGATCGACAAGATTGCGCGCAAGTCGGATAATCCATCGATCACGCGCGATGTTTCAGGTGAGGGCGTGCAGCAGGCATTGCTCAAGATCATCGAAGGCACGATAGCGAACGTCCCGCCGCAGGGCGGGCGCAAGCACCCGCATCAAGATTTCATCCAGATCAACACGGCCAACATCCTCTTCATCTGCGGCGGCGCGTTTGAGGGGCTGGACAAAGTCGTCGAGCAGCGCCTGGGCAGCAACAAATCGATGGGGTTCCGCCGCGGTCGCGCGGCAAAGGCCGAGGAGAAGACGGAGTCGCCCTTGAACTATCTCATCGCGGATGATCTGCTCAAGTATGGCCTGATCCCGGAGTTTGTGGGTCGCTTGCCCGTTTCTGTGTCGCTGGAGAGCCTGGATAAACAGGCGCTGGTGCGCATCCTGACCGAGCCAAAGAACGCGATTGTCAAGCAGTATCAGAAATTCTTGTTGCTTGACCACGTTGACCTGGTCTTTACCAACGACGCGCTCGACGCGGCAGCCGAGGGCGCGCTCAAGCAGCGCACCGGAGCGCGCGGTCTGCGTACCATTATCGAGGATGTACTGCTCGATGTGATGTATGAGATACCGTCGCGGGCCGATGTGAAGAAGGTCATCATCAACGGCGACGTGATCACTTCCCGCCATAAACCGTTGTTGGTCACGCGCAACGAAGTGGCCCGCGGCGAGCGCACAACCGCATACCCTGAAGATGAGTCTGCGTAAGCAGGCTCATCCACTTTTTGAAAGGTGTTTGAGAGGATAGCGTAATGACGCATTCCAGGCGCATAAAACCATGAGCGAACAAGAGCGTACCGAAGCGCCAGAGGGAGAATTTGCCGAGTATCCCCTGGTGGCCTTAAAAAGCATGGTGATATTCCCGCGCACTCGTATGACGCTGGCAATCGCGCGGGAAAAATCAGTCCGCGCGGTCGAAGAGGCCATGATGCGCCCGGATCGCGCGCTGGTGGCAGCCTCGCAGCGCAGCGCGGACCTGGATAACCCGCAGCCGAAAGATATTTTCCCCACCGGTACGCTGGTGGAAGTGACGACGATGCATCGCCAGCAGGACGGCAGCCTGCAGGTCTTGTTCAGCGGCCTCCACCGCGTGCGCATCGAGGAGTATGTAGAGGTAGAGCCGTTCATGCGCGTCTGTGTCAGCAAGCTTCAGGAACCTCAGCAGCGTGGCACGCAGTCTGACGCGCTCGTGCGCCACGCCACCAGCCTCTTCGAGCGTTATGCGCAGCTTAATCGCCAATATTCCGTCGAAGATATCACCTCCATCGTCACCACCAAAAACCCGCCGCGCCTCGCTGATATGCTGGCCGCGCACCTGGTGACGGACCCCGAACAACAGCAGGATTTGCTGGAAACGCTCGATCCTCTGGAACGCCTGGAAAAAATTTGCGTGATTATGGGCAACGAGATCGAAATCCTGGAATTGGAGACGACCATTCGTACCCGCGTGCGCTCGCAGGTGGATCGCACACAAAAAGAGTTTTATCTGCGCGAGCAATTGCGGGCTATTCAGGAAGAACTGGGCATGGAAATGCTCTCCGAGGCTGATGAACTGCGCGAGAAGCTCAGCCAGAAAACGCTGCCGCCGGAGATTGCGGCCAGGGTGAGCAAGGAAATCGATCGCCTGGAACGCACGCCATCGCAGTCGGCGGAGGTTGCGGTGCTGCGCTCGTATATCGAATGGATGCTGGCACTGCCCTGGACGGAGCGCAGCGAAGACCGCTTCGACCTGGAAGAGACGCAGCGTACGCTCGATGCTGATCACTACGGTCTGGAAAACATTAAAGAACGTATCATTGAGTTTCTGGCCGTGCGCCAACTGCGCTTGCAGCGCGCCAACCGCGCTGGCTCCTACAGCAGCGAGAGCCAGGGGCAAATCCTCTGTTTCATAGGCCCGCCCGGTGTGGGCAAGACCTCGCTGGCACGTTCCATCGCCACGGCGCTGGGGCGCGCGTTTGTGCGTATCTCGCTGGGCGGCGTGCATGACGAGGCCGAGATACGCGGCCATCGCCGTACCTATGTCGGCGCGTTGCCGGGGCGCATCATCCAATCGATGAAAATGGCTGGTGTGCGCAACCCTGTTTTCCTGCTCGACGAAGTCGATAAGCTCTCCAACGAATATCGCGGCGACCCGGCGGCGGCCCTGCTGGAAGTGCTTGATCCTGAGCAAAATAAGGTGTTTACCGATCATTACCTGGAGATTCCCTACGATCTCTCCGAAGTCTTTTTTATCTGCACGGGGAATGTGAAGTATCAAATCCCGCGCGCGCTGGCCGACCGCATGGATATCATTGAACTGCCCGGCTACATCTTCGAGGAGAAGGTCAATATTGGCCTGCGTCACCTCTTGCCAAAAGTGCTGGCCGAACATGGCCTTGCGCCGGACCAGGTAAAAATTTCGCAGAGCGTGATGGAGCGCGTCGTCTCGGATTATACCCGCGAAGCCGGCGTGCGCAACCTGGAGCGTCAACTGGCGATGATCTGTCGCAAGGCCGCGCGCCGCATCGTGGAGAAACCTAAAACGCGCGTTCGTCTGACTGCCAGCAGCCTGGAACAGTACCTGGGAGCGCCGCGCTACGCCTCCACGCCGCCCACGCAGAAGACGCAGATCGGCGTGGCGATGGGTCTCGCCGTCACAGAGAGCGGCGGTATTCTGCTGCCAGTTGAGGTGGCGACGATGGCCGGCAAAGGCGATCTGCTTGTGACCGGCCAGTTGGGCGATGTGATGCGCGAGTCGGCCATGGCGGCCCTCTCGTATATTCGCTCGCGCGCCGATGAACTGGGCATCGATCCCAATTTCCAGGAAGCGACCGATCTGCACATTCACCTGCCGGAGAACGCGATCCCCAAAGATGGCCCATCCGCCGGTATCACCATTGCCACGGCCCTGATCTCCGCCATTGCCCGGCGACCCGTGCGCGCTGGTCTGGCGATGACGGGCGAGATCACCTTGCGCGGGCGCGTACTCGGCGTCGGCGGCTTCAAGGAGAAGATGTTAGCCGCGCACCAGGCGCATATCTATAATCTCATCGTGCCAGCCGAGAATAAAAAGGATCTGGCCGAAATTCCAGAGCGTATACGGCGCGAGTTGCATTTCACCTTTGTTGAGACAATGGATCAGGTAAGCGCGGTCGCGTTGATCAATGACGTCGCTCCGGTCTCCGCCAGCGCGGAGGAACAGCTACCTATGATGCCGCGCCCGTTGGAGCGCGAAGAGCGCGCCGTCATTTATCACGAGCCGGCGGCGCGCCGTAAAGATACTATCGTTCCTCCTCTCCCTTCCGATCAGGGCTATGATGTTGGGCAGCCTGGATCAGAGCCGCCGCCCTTTATGCTGCCTCAGCCAGACCAGCTCCCGCCCGAATCCTATCCGCGGATGCAGACGCGCAAGGCTCGTTCCAGGAAGCCACGCTGAGCCTGTATCAAACCAGATGGCAGGAAGAAGCCCGGTAGAAGATGAATAATGAGATGTATAGTTGAAATCGCACTTTCATTTTATAGATGATATGCGCTCTGTACTCCAGCAATACTGGCTTATCTCAGAAGAAATGGTAAAATTACCGCCGTTTTTGTGAGCTAAGCTGTTCACAAATCTCACTTTTCCTAGTATACTACGTATACACTGATAAGGGCAGGGAGATTTCCCTGTTCTGGTGTACGTGGTCGAGGATAGCACGTCTCGACCGCTGCAGCGTCGGCCCCCCGGCGCGCATAAATAAAAGAAGTGAGGTTACATCTATGAGTTGGAATCCGAACCAGGGGCAAGGACAAGACCCCAACCAGCCGAGCCAGTATGGTGGCTACGGCCCCCCCCCGCAGCAACCGACCGATCCCTATAGCCAACAGAACCAGCCGGGCCCGCAAGGTCAGCCAGGCGGCTACCAGCAGGGTCCCTACCAGCAAGGTCCGCAGAGCCCGTATGGGCCAGGGCAACAGCAGCAATATTACCAGCCGCCGGTAGGCGCAGGAGCCCAAGCTGGCGCAAGTTCGATGAACATGCCGCAGAATAACGCCGCCGGTCTCGCTTACCTGGGATGGTGGATCACCGGGCTGATTTTCTTCCTGGTGGAGAAGCAGAATCGCTTTATACGATTTCATGCTATGCAGTCGATACTCTTCTTCGGAGGATTGACCGTACTGGAGATTGCGCTCAATATTGTCAACGGTCTGGTGTATGTTCCCTTCCTCGGCTTCTGTCTCTATGGTTTGATTGGCCTGGTATGGTTCGTGGGCTGGATCGTTCTCATGATTAACGGTTTCCAGGGCAAGTACTTCAAGCTGCCCGTCATCGGCGACATAGCCGAACGTTACGCCAACCAGGGCATTCCTGGTATACCTGGTGTGTAATGCTTTGCGAGGCAACGAAGGTGTGTCCTGGAAGACAGAGGAGGACACATCTTCCTGGGCTTGCTCGCCGTTTTTTGCCAGGACAAGTCTGTTTGAATAAAGGAGGGCATCATCATGAGTTGGGATCCCAACCAGGAACAGGGGCAACAAGGCCCGTATAGCGGGTATATTCCGCCGCAACAGCCGGACAACCCTTATGCAGGCCAGCAAGGCGGCTACCAGCAGGGACCCTATGGGCCGCAATATGGGGTGCCGCCGACGGCGAATGCCGCTGCGCCCGGCGCTAGCTCGATAGGTATGCAGCCGAATGTTG
>DATLSW010000105.1:0-4429 GCA_035533955.1 Ktedonobacteraceae bacterium
GTGATATTGAGCGGGCCGACGGGGAAGGTCTGCGCGTCTGTGAAAGTGCGCGTGAAAAACAGCGCGCCGAGGGCGACCAGCGCCAGCAGAATGAGCCAGACCCTGATCCATTTCACCCGGCGCTGTCTGATGATGCCTTGCAGCGACGGGATGGGCAGGAATGATGTGGCAACGTAGAGAGCGAAGAGCGCGAGATAGATGGCAAGCAGCAGGCGCAGCGCGCCGTAAGAGATGGCGACAGGGCCGATGGGATAGAGCGTGACGGAGCCGCTGTCGCTGACGGTGAACAGCACGGGCAGCGCGCCGATCAGAATGAAAATGAGCAGCAGGCGCGTCTTGAGCCAGAATTGGCGCAGCGAAACGCCAGAGGTAAAGACGCCGAGTATGATCAGCGAGGTAAGCACGATATAGGGCAAGAAATGCCAGAAGTCGCGATTGGCGATGAACAGACAGGCGGAGAGCCAGACGATAAGCAGGAGCTTCGTCCTGGCGCGCAGGCGATGTAAGAGACCGTTTCCTGGATAGTAGATACCTAATGGAATGTTTTTTAACATAAAAATACCTTTATGGGGATATACGGCAATTTTCCTGTATGGCGTCGAAAGCTTCGTCGAGCGTTAACGTGTCTTCGGGCATAGGCAGACCCTGCTGGCGCAGCAACGAAAGCAGCGCGCTGAGCGGCGGCACGGCCAATCCCCACGCGCGCAGCGCCTCACCCTGGCTAAAGACGGCGCGCGGCACTCCCTGCATTACCAGTTGCCCATCATGCAGCATGAAGAGTTGATCGGCCAGCGCGGCGACCTCGGCCATGTCGTGTGAGACCAGCACGATGGTGACGCCCTGGTCTTGCTGCACGCGGCGCAGGTAGTAGTAGAACTCGGCGCGCCCCTCGGCGTCGAGGCCGGTCGTCGGCTCATCAAGGATCAGGATGGTCGGCGTCATTGCCAGCACGCCGGCCAGGGCGACGCGCCGCATCTGCCCCCCGCTCAGCGCAAAGGGCGAGCGCGCGGCGTAATCGCGCGGCGGCAAGCCCACCGTTTCCAGCGCCTTGAGGACGCGCAAGCGCACTTCATGCTTGCTCAATTTGAGACGCTGCGGGCCGAAGGCGACATCGGCATAAACGGTGTGGGCGAACAACTGCGCTTCGGGAAATTGGAAAAGCATCCCCACACGCTGCCGCAGGGCGCGCAGGTCCGCGCCCTTCGCGTTGACATCCAGGCCATCAACGATCACCACGCCGGACGTGGGATGGAGCAGGCCGTTGAGGTGCTGCACCAGCGTCGATTTGCCGGAGCCGGTCACGCCGATGATAGCCGCGCAACTGCCGCGCTCGATCTCCAGATTGATATCAATCAACGCTTGTTTGGGAACAGCGCCGGATTGATAGGTATAGCATAAGTGATGAACAAGGATTATGGGTTCGGTCAATGTAAAATCTCCTGTGCGATAGCCTCGACAGTCAGCGCGTCAGGCGCGATGGCAAAGCCAATCTCGCGCAAGCGCGCAGCCAGCGCGATGGGTTCAGGAATGATCAGTCTGAACCGGCGCAGGCGTTCCAGGTCGGAGAAGATAGCCGCCGGCGTATTTTCCAGAACGACACGTCCCTGCTGCATAATGACGATTCTATCGGCCTCCACGGTCTCTTCGAGCAGGTGCGTGACATGCATGATGGTCAGTCCGTATGCGCGGTTGAGCTGGTGGAGCAAGGCGACGATTTCCTGGCGCGAGAGCGGATCGAGCTGCGCGGTGGCCTCGTCGGCGATGATGCAGCGCGGGCGCAGGGCCAGAGCCCCGGCAATCGCCACGCGCTGGCGCTGGCCGCCGGAGAGCGTGTTGGGCGGGCGCTGGCGCAGGTCGCTGATGCCGACGGCGGCCAGCGCCTCCGTGACGCGCTCGCGGATGAGAGCAGCCGGGAAACCGCGCATGGTCAGGCTCCAGGCGACGTCGTCTTCGACAACGGTGGCGATGATCTGGTTGTCGGGATTCTGGAAGATCATGCCGACGCTGTCGCGTATCGGGCGTCGATTAGCTTTCATGCTGGTATCCAGGCCAGCGACCAGCACGCGTCCGCGATCGGGTAAGAGCAGCGCGTTACAGTGGCGCGCCAGCGTCGATTTGCCGCTGCCGTTATGGCCGAGGAGGGCGAGATATTCGCCCTGCCGTACCTGCAAGCTGGCATCGCGCAGCGCGGGAACAGGTTCCGTCTGGCTGTTGCCCAGAGAAAGCCCCGGATAGGTATAGGAAATATGCTGAATATCGATCAGCGGCGCTGTATGCATGTTCATGGAATGATCTTTTGCTTCCCCAGGCCCATATTCTGGCGGCGAATTTCCGCGATCAGCGTGCGCGTGGCCCAGCGCTTGCCAAAACCTAAGGCCAGGGCGATCCTCAGCACGAGACGCACGATCCCCAGGATGATCTTGTTGAGGATGCCATCGGGGAACGGGCGCACGTTGTAGCCAAGAAAGCGCACCAGAAAGGTGGTGACATAGTAGACAATAATGACGAGGACGAGGCAGACGAGCCAGTCGCCCAGGTATAAGGCAAGCGGCCAGTAGATCAGGAGCCAGTCTGTGAAATGTTTGGCGGCTGGATAGATGCCATGCCACAAGTCGCCTATGCCGAGCCGAGGAGTGATGAAGTTGAGAACAGAGAAAATGGCGGCGAAGGATTGGCGGGTACTATAGAGCAGCGAACTGAGGAATGTTGGCCCGATGAGCAGGATCGAGAACAGCGTCGTCGCAAGGATGCCGAGGCTGCTGCCCGTTGTACCCAGCAGGATCAGGGGGATATAGTGCAGGCGATGCCTCATGGTAATGCCCAGGAATATGCCTGCCCCGCACTCGAGAATCATCAGCGAGATGCCGGTGAAGCCGGAGATGATGCCGACGAGGAAGGCGGCAACGCAGAGGCTGATACAACCGGCATAGAAGCCGCGCCGCAGCACCAGGATGGTAAAAACGACGGGAACGAGCAGCGCGAAAAAGGCGCCGGCGAACGGCAAATATTTAAATAGCAAGTGGAAGACGACGGCGATATCGGCCATCAACGCGCCTTCGGCGATCTCAATGGTGGTCAGTTTGCGAAACAATATGCTTTCCCTTTACCCAATATGATCAACAATCGTTGGCTTCTCTATCGACCATTGTAACGCTACAGTTGTAAACCCACAAGAGCCTGCATGTTTGAACCTTTGGAATCCGCAGAGCCTTACGCTTTCAACAGCAGATATTTCGCGAATCGGCCAGGGAAGTGGGGGCGCTTGCGCCGCCCGCTGCCAGGCCATCGCCTTTCTCCGCTGGGCGGTGCAAGCACCCCCGCTGGACGGCGCAAGCACCCCCGCTGGACGGCGCAAGCACCCCCGCTGGACGGCGCAAGCACCCCCGCTGGGCGGTGCAAGCACCCCCGCTGGGCGGCGCAAGCACCCCCGCTGGGCGGCGCAAGCACCCCCGCTGGGCGGTGCAAGCACCCCCGCTGGACGGTGCAAGCACCCCCGCTGGACGGTGCAAGCACCCCCGCTGGACGGTGCAAGCACCCCCGCTGGGCGGTGCAAGCACCCCCACCCCACGCCCGCATCCACCCCCGCCCCTACTGTTGAAAGCAGAGCTTACGCCCTACGGGCAGATGGCCCGAATCGGCGCGGAACAGCGTCTATTATAATGCAAGACGCTGGTAAAGGCTATGCACTTGAGTGCGGAAAAGAACAGTCGCGCGGCCTGTACATTGATTGCTATGATACAATGTTTGCGAAAAAGTGAATACGTCGGTGCATGGCTCATGTATATCCGGCAATATTTGAAATGGAGGATTCATCGTATGGCTTCGCAAAGAATCTCGCAGGCAGGCAAATCCGCGGCAAGTACTCTGGGCGGCTTCAAAACCTTCGTTCTGCGTGGCAACGTCGTAGACCTGGCGGTCGGTATCGTGATAGGCGCGGCTTTCACCTCGATCGTCACTGCTTTTGTGAGCGACGTGATTACCCCGCTTATTCCAGCCCCAGGCGGCAATCTTTCCACCTGGGCGATTATTATTCCCTGGACGGGCAAACCGCTACTGATTGGCGCGCTGATCAACGCGATCGTTGCTTTTTTGATCGTCGCTGCCGTCATCTACTATTTTGTTGTGTTACCGGTGAACGCGCTGATGGCCCGCTACAAGAAAGATCAGCCAGTCACGCCTCCGGCCACGCGCGACTGTCCCTACTGTCTGAGTTCCATACCAGTAATGGCGACGCGCTGCGCTTACTGCACTTCGCCGCTGCAGCCTGCCGGGTTTGCAAATCCAACCACTGCAACTACATAGGTAATATTTTCGCTCACCTTGCATGTAGGCGCTGTCTGCGGTATACTGCATGGCGGAAGAACCTCGTCTCGCTATTGTGGTAGAGCCGTGATGTGAATACGAGCGGCAAAGCCTTCGATAAAAAACT